>VBKQ01000400.1 GCA_005879505.1 Deltaproteobacteria bacterium | reverse complement strand
CGTGGCCGGGCCGCGCGGATTCGCCGGCGAGCTGCTCGAGGACGCAGGCGGCGAGAATGCGGCGGGCGACAATGCTTTGCCGTTCTTCCGCCTGAGCACGGAAGCGGCGGTGCGCTCTGCGCCGCAAGTGATCGTGCTCTGCGGAGTGGAAGCGCCGGCCGGCCGCCGCCCGATCCCGGGACTGAACACCCGGGTGACGTCGCTCCGTTCGACCGCCCTGCTGCACCCAGGACCACGGTTGCCGGAAGCGCTCGCCGACCTGCGCGCGGCGCTCGCCCGATGAACCGCTCCGCCGCCGCCCGCGCGGCGCTCGCGGTCGCCGTTCTCGTTCCCGTGGTCGTGCTGGCGGCGGCCGTCGGTCTGTCGACCGGCGCCGGGGCTCTGTCGCTGCGCGACGCGCTGCGCGGCCAGGAACCCGATGCGACGGTGCTGTTCCGCCTGCGCCTGCCGCGGGTGCTGCTCGCGGCGGAGGTGGGCGCCGCGCTGTCCGTGGCGGGCGTCGCGCTGCAGGCGCTGCTTCGGAACCCGCTCGCGGACCCGTTCGTCTTCGGGCTCTCGGGCGGCGCCGCCATCGGCACCGCAATCGTCACCGTGGCCTCCGGGTCGGCGGTCGGTGTGGCCGCGACGTACGGCGCCGCCTTCCTCGGGCTCCTTCCGGCGCAACTCGCCGCGATGGCCGGCGCGATGGCGGCGGCGCTGCTGGTCTTCACGCTCGGCCGCGCTCGCGGTCAGCTCGAGCCGTCGCGCGCGCTGCTGGTCGGAGTCGTCTTCAATTCCTTCGCCTCCGCGCTGGTGCTGTCGGTCGAAGCGGTACTGCGGCCGGACCAGATGCAGGCGGTCTCGCTCTGGCTCGCTGGAACGCTCGGGTACGAGGCGATGCCGCTGCTCGCCGGCGCCGGCGTGGCCTTGCTCGCTCCGGCGCTGGTGCTCATCGCCCTCGCCGGCCGGCTGAACCTGCTCGCGCTCGGCGACGAAGGCGCCGCGGCGCTCGGCGTCGATGTCGGACGCACCCGCTTGCTGGCGTTCTTCGCCGCCAGCGCGGCGGTCGGGATCGCGGTTGCCTTCACCGGACTGGTCGGGTTCGTGGGCCTGATCGTCCCCCACGCCGTGCGCCTTCTCACTGGCCCCGATCACCGGGTCGTGCTTCCCGCCTCCGCCCTGGGCGGAGCGGCCTTCCTGGTCCTCGCCGATGCTCTTGCCCGCGTGCTCTTCCGCGGCCTCGGGGCGGAGCCCCCGGTCGGCGCCGTCACGGCGATCGTCGGCGCGCCGCTGTTCGTCCTGCTCATGCGGAGCCGGCGATGAGGCTGCTGGAAGTAGATGGGGTGCGATACCGGCATGCGGCGGCCGCGCCGGAAGCGATCGCCGGCGCGTCGCTCGCCGTGGCCGGCGGCGAGGTGGTCGGCTTGATCGGCCCCAACGCAGCCGGGAAGAGCACGCTGGCTCGCCTCTGCTGTGGCCTTCTCGCCGCCCAGCAGGGCTCCGTCTCGCTGCGTGGCGCGCGCGTCGACAAGCTCTCCCGGCGCGAGCGAGCCCGCCGCGTCGCCTTCCTACCGCAACATCCGCCCCACGATCTCTCGTTCACGGCGCGGGAGGTGGCGCTCATGGGTCGGGCACCCCACCTCGGGCTCTGGTCCCTCGAGGGGCCCAACGACCTCACCCGGGCGACCGCGGCGCTCGCGGAAGTGGACGCGCTCGATCTGGCGGACCGCCCCGTCTCGCAGCTGTCGGGTGGAGAGCGGCAGCGCGTGTTCCTCGCCCGCGCCTTCGCGCAGGAGGCGTCGCTGCTCGTCCTCGACGAGCCGACCGCTGCCCTCGATCTCGCCCACCAGGTCCTTCTCGTCAGCGCGCTCCGGCGCAGAGCGCGCGAAGGCGGCGGAGCCTTGCTCGTCCTGCACGATCTCGCGCTCGCGGGAGCCGCCTGCGACCGGGTCGTCCTGCTGCACCGCGGGCGGGTCGTGGCGGAGGGGGCGCCCGCGGAGGTCCTGCGCTCCGCGATCCTCTCGCCCGTCTATGGCACCGAGGTCGAGGTGGTGGCGAATCCGGCGACCGGCCAACCCCTGGTGGCGCCGCGGATCCAGCGGTGACGAAAGGCGGGCGGCGGGTCACTCCAGATAGATGGTCAACCCGCCCTCGAAGAACTGGTCGTAGGGGCCCTCCACCCGCCTGCGCCACACCACCTGGAGGCCGCCCCTCTCGGTGAGGATTCCGATACCCGCCGAGAGCCACCACTGTCGTGCCGTGGCGTCCCAGGTCGCCCCGCCGCGCAGCGCCAGCGCTTCGCTGAGCAGGAGCTCGCCGCCCAGCGCCGCCTTGCTCTTCACGTTGTTCGAGTCCGAAAGATCGGCGCGGTAGTCGAATGCGAGGTGCCAGTCGGTGTCGGTCCCCCAGGCGAGGGCACCGACGGCCGTGAGGGGAAAAGTGGCGATCTTGTCGGTCGAGATGTTCTGCACCACGGCCGCCCAGGAAAAGTTTCCCTTGTGTCCGAGCATGCCCACGTCCTGCGCCCACTTCTTCACCAGTCCGTCGGGGGTGTGGTAGCGGAGGTACTTCGTCTCCCCGCCGAGAAACAGACCTTGCCCGATGGGCCCCGAATAGCCCAGGCCAAGGCTCCATCCTTCCGCGCGTCCCGACGGCTGGCCGCTGGCCCAGCGCGACCAGAGCAACCCGCTGGCGATCGGCGCCGAGGCGGAATCGACCAGGCTGGCCAGGATGGCCTGCGCGGGAAAACGGGAGTCGTACACGCCGTCGATCTCGAAGTGGTACCGGCGCACCTGCCCCAGTCCCGCGGGGTTCACGGCGAGAGCGTCGTTTCCAGTTGCGATCGCGGCGTGCGCGCCCCCCATCGCCGTTGCCCGCGGGGTGTCGACGGTCGTGGGCCAGGGCGATCCGGGATCCTGGACGCGATTGTCCGCGAACGCGGCCCCGGCGCCCAGCAGCAAGACGAGTGCGCAGCGCATGCCTGAAACAATATAGCGTTGGCCTGCGTCAGACCCCTTTGCTACCTTGCGCGCCGCCATGAAGCAGCCGCTGCGCAAGGTCGTCATCCCCGCCGCCGGGCTCGGGACGCGCTTCCTTCCCGTCACCAAGACCGTCCCGAAGGAGATGCTCCCGATCGTCGACACCCCCACCATCCAGCTGATCGTCGAAGAGGCGGTGAAAGCGGGCGCCGCTGGGGTGATCCTGGTCACCGGCCGCGGCAAGTCGTCGATCGAGGATCACTTCGACCGCAGCTACGAGCTGGAGGACGTCCTCTCGCGAAAAAACAAGACGGAGCTGCTGGAGCAGACGCGGCGGCTCGGCCAGATGGCGGGGCTCGTCAGCGTCCGGCAGAAGGAGCCGCTCGGGCTCGGCCATGCGGTGCTGGCGGCAAAGCCGGCCGTGGGCGAAGATTGGTTCGGCGTGATGCTCGGCGACGATCTGATCGACTCGGACGAGCCGGCCATCGGCCAGATCGCGCGCGTCTCGATGAAAAC
>VBKQ01000399.1 GCA_005879505.1 Deltaproteobacteria bacterium | reverse complement strand
CGTCTGGCCGGACGGGTACTACGCCACCTACAACACGTTCACGAGCACGAGCGGAGGCGACTTCCTGGGCATCGCCTACTGCGCGTTCGATCGCCGCAAGATGCTGACGGCCGAGCCCGCTGCCCAGCAGTGCATCCTCATCCGCGACCCGGTCAGCGGCACCACGCCCGCCGATCTGGATGGCTCGCTCCCACCTCCCGAGGGAGAACCGAATACCGCGGTCGGGTTCATCGGCGGAAGCCTCGCGCTCTATCGCTTCCACGCCGATTGGAGCGACCCGCTGCACAGCTTCGTCGAGCCGGCGATGCTGGAGGCCGCGCCGTTCGCGGAAGCCTGCTTCGAGTCCCGCAGCGGCGCTTGCATTCCCCAAGCCGGCACCGGCGCACCGGCGCTCGACTCGCTTGCGGACCGGATGATGTTCCGGGCGGCATACCGCAACCTCGGCGGCCGGCAGTCACTGGTGGTGAACCATTCGGTGGCGGTGCGCAACATCGTCGGCGTGCGCTGGTACGAGATCCGGGACCCGGGCGGCTGGCCCGTGCTCTACCAGCAAGGAACGTACGCGCCGGACGATGCGTACCGCTGGATGGGAAGCGCCGCGATCGACCGCGCCGGCAACATCGGCCTCGGCTTCAGCATCTCCAGCAGGGACCTGCGGCCGGCGATCGGCTACACCGGCCATGCGGCCTCCGACGCGCCCGGTGACATGGGCCAGGGCGAGGCCATCGCCGCCAGCAGCGCAGGATCGCAGGCGTCCTCGCTCCGCTGGGGCGACTACAGCAGCATGTCCGTGGATCCCGCCGACGAATGCACCTTCTGGTACACGAACCAGTACATCCCGGCTGACGGCGTCTACAACTGGCGCACGCGCATCTTCAGCTTCCAGCTCCCGGGCTGCCTCTCGTCCGCGGATTATGCCGTCTGGCCCGCGGAGGGGAGCGCGGTCATCGGGCGCGGACGGACGGCGGCGATCGGCCTCGACACCGCCGCCCTGCTGCCTTCGGCGGGATCGAAAATCCTCTCCTTGTCCTGCGCGGAGCTGCCAGCCGGAGTGACGGCGAGAATCGACCCGACGTCGGTCGCTCCCGGAGAGCCGGCGACGCTGACGCTGACCGCGGCGTCCGATGCGCAGACAGGGCGCGGCCAAGGCTACCTGATCCGCGCGACCGCCGAGGCTCTCACCGCCTCCGCTGCCGGCGTCCTCGACGTGGTGGACGCCGACTTCGCGCTGAAACCCGACCGCACCGAAGCACCCGTCGCCGAAGGGGGGAGCACCCGCGTCCGCATCGATACCCGGCAGCTCTTCGGAACGCCCGAGACGATCACGCTCTCGGCCTCGGCGCTACGGCCGGGCCTGAGCGCCAGGTTCGAGCCGCCGGAGATCGTCGCCGGCGGGAGCGCTTATCTGACCGTCTCCAGCATCGGGGGATCGGCGCCCGCCAACACCACCATCGCCGTCAGGGCCGACGCTGCATCGGTGTCGCACAGCGCGCTGATCCGCCTCCGTGCGCTCGACTCTCCTCCCGCGGAAGTCTCCTGGCCCGACGAGGCGCTCGCGGTGCGCGCGCAGACCGGCAGCGGCTGCGGATGCTCCGCGGCCGACGCCAGCTGGGACACGATGATCCTCCTCGGACTCCTGGTCACCCTGCACCGCCGCCCTACCTGGTGGCGCCGGACGCGGTCCAGGTCTCGGGGTGCTCCGCCTTCCAGCGCCAGCGAGAGGATGCTGGTCGAGGTACGCGCGCGTCGCGGCTCGCCGCTGCCGGCGGAGGCGAAAGCAGGACCAGCTCTGCGGGCGTGACCGATAGCAGCGCCGCGAGGAGAAGTGGCGTCATGCGCGGACAGTATCAGCGCGACCCGGTCAGTACGAGAACTGCCGCAGCTGCTGCGAGCCCGGCCCCATGGTCCAGCGGTGCCCACGAGAAATGGGCTTTGACCGGACTCCGCGACTTGCCTAGGTTGATCGGATGCCCGTCCTGCACGCCGCGGCCGCCCTGCAACTGGGACACCAGTTCCCGCTCTGGAGCGTCGCGCCGTTCGTCATCATGCTGATCGGTATCGCCGTCCTGCCGCTCGTAGCTGGCCGGATCTGGGAGTACAACCACAACAAGGCGCTCCTCAGCCTCGTCCTTGGTGCCCCGGTGGCGATCTGGACGGCGACGCTCGATTCGTCCGCCGTGGTGCACGCCGCCGGCGAGTACGTGGCGTTCATCGTCCTGCTCGGCGCATTGTTCGTCATCTCCGGGGGCATCGTGGTCCGCGGGACCCTCGCCGGCACTCCCGGCCTGAACACGGTGCTTCTCGGCATCGGCGCCGTCCTCGCTTCCATCATCGGCACCACGGGCGCGTCGATGCTCCTCGTCCGGCCGCTGCTGCGCGCGAATTCGGTGCGCTGGCGCAAGGCGCACGTGTTCGTGTTCTTCATCTTCATCGTCGCCAACGCGGGCGGCCTGCTCACGCCCATGGGGGATCCGCCCCTGTTCCTCGGCTTCCTCCGCGGCGTCCCGTTCACCTGGACGCTGCGGCTCTGGCGTCCCTGGCTGCTCGCGAACGCCGTCCTGCTGGTCCTCTTCTACATCGTCGACTCGACGATCTTCCGCGCCGAGGACCTCGCCCGGCCGGGCGACCTCGACCGGATCGCCGTCGAGCATCAGGTGCCGATCAGCGTCGCCGGAAAGCACAACTTCCTCTTTCTCGCAGGAGTCATGGCCGTGCTGCTGGCGTCGGGGACGCTGGCGCTGCCCAACGCGGTGCAGGACGCCGGCATCGTCCTCATGATCGTCCTCTCCTGGCTGACCACGCCCAAGTCGCTGCGCGCCGAGAACGGCTTCAGCTGGTCTCCGATCGTCGAGGTGGCCGCTCTGTTCGCCGGGATCTTCGCCACCATGATCCCCGCGCTCGCCATCCTCAATGCCCGCGGCGGCGAGCTCCACCTGCAGCACCCCTGGCATTACTTCTGGGCGAGCGGGGCCCTTTCCTCGTTCCTCGACAACGCCCCGACCTATCTCACGTTCGCCTCGGCGGCGAGCGGAGCGGTGGGGACGGACGCGGCGGACCTGGGCCAGCTCCTCCACACTGAACGCGGCGCCACCCTCTTGGCGGCCATCTGCATGGGATCCGTCTTCATGGGCGCGAACACGTACATCGGGAACGGCCCCAACTTCATGGTGAAGGCGATCGCCGAGCAGGGCGGCGTCCGGATGCCTGGATTCTTCGGATACATCGGGTACAGCGCGGCGATCCTGATTCCGCTCTTCGTCGTGCTGACCTGGGTGTTCCTCCTCTGATTGACCTCGCGCTCAGTGGGCGGCCACTGCAGCCGGCTTCGTCTCGGGCGCGGGCTCCGTCGCGGAGGGCGCTGCCGGCACCCTCATCCGCCGGAGCACGAGGAACGAGATCGCCGCCGCCGACAGGTCGAACACGATGGC
>VBKQ01000415.1 GCA_005879505.1 Deltaproteobacteria bacterium | reverse complement strand
CCGACTGCTCCAGGCGGGCGACGAAGCTGCGGTCGATCTTCAGCGTATCGAACCGGAAGTTGTGCAGGTAGCTGAGCGAGGAGTACCCGGTGCCGAAGTCGTCGAGGAGCAGCCCGACGGAGAGCGCCTTGAGCTGGGTCAGCAGCAGCGCGGCGGGCCCCGCTTGCTCCATGATCACGCTCTCGGTCACCTCGAGCTTGAGGCGGCGCGCCTCGAGCCCGCTGGCCGCCAGGGCGCCGCGCACGTCTTCCAGTAGCTCGCTCGCGACCAGTTGCTTGGCGGAGAGGTTCACCGCTACGTAGACCCCGGGTCCGCGGCTGAGCGCGTCGTTCCATGCCTTGGCGTCCTTGCAGGCCTGCGAGAGCGCCCAGCGGCCGATGGGGACGATCAAGCCGGTCTCCTCGGCGGTGGGAATGAAGTCGCCCGGCGGGATGGTTCCGCGCGTCGGGTGCTCCCAGACGATGAGCGCCTCGCAGCCGACGATCTGCCCGGAGCGCAGCGAGACCACCGGCTGGTAGTGCAGCCGCAGCTCGTCGCGCTCGATCGCGCGCCGCAGGTCGGTGTCCAGCTGGAGGCGGGCGCGAGCGTGCGCGTGCATCGCGGGGTCGAAGACCGCGTGCCGGGCCCGCCCCAGGTCCTTGGCGTGGTACATGGCCGTATCCGCGTCCCGCAGCAGTTCCTCGGGCTGCGAATAGCCGCGGGATCCCACGGCCACTCCGATCGACGCGGTGACGAAGACCTCGGTCCCGTCGAGATCGTAAGGGGCAGCGAGCGCCTCCTGCGCGCGGCCCGCGGTGTGCACCGGCTCGTCCGGATCCATGAAGTCGCCGAGGAGAAGGGCGAACTCGTCGCCGCCGAGTCGCGCCACGGTGTCGCCCGGGCGGGCGATCGCGCGCAGGCGGCGGGCGACCTGCACCAGCAGCACGTCACCCGCGGTATGGCCCAGGCTCTCGTTCACGGTCTTGAAACGGTCGAGGTCGAGGAAGAGCACCGCGAAGCGGTAGTCGGCGCGCCGCTGCTGGAACGCGAGCGCCTGCCCGAGCCGGTCCATGAACAGCGAGCGGTTCGGCAGGCCGGTGAGCCCGTCGTGGAGCGCGTCGTGGAGCAGTTTCTCCTCGGCGAGCTTGCGCGCGGTGATGTCGGTCTGCGAACCCGCCAGCCGGTACGCCCTCCCATCTGCGTCCCGCACCGCCGCGGCGCGCACCAGCATCCAGCGCCAGTTTCCATCCAGATGGCGCACGCGGTGCTCGACCTCCAGATGAGGAGTGCGCCCCTCCAGGTGCAAGGAGAGGTCCCCGAACAGGTGCTCGCGGTCGTCGGGATGGACGCGGTCGAACCACTCGTCCGGGTCGTCGGTGAGCTCGCTGTCCTTCGCCCCGAGCTGCTCCTTCCAGCGGGCCGAAAAGAAGATCCGGTTGGCGCGCAGGTCCCAGTCCCAGAGCCCGTCGTTGCTGCCCAGCGCGGCGAGCGCGTAGCGTTCCTCACTCTCCCGCATCGCTTCGGCGGCCCGCTTCCGCTCGCTGACGTCGCGCGCGATCCCCTGCACGCCGATCGGCATCTGGCCGCGATAGACCAGCCGGCTCTTCAACTCCAGCGGGACGCGCCGGCCATCCTTCGCCACCACTTCCACTTCGAAGGTCTGCATCTCGCCGGAGAGGTTCTTCTCCATCGCGGCGCGGTATTCGGGCGCGACCAGATCCCAGATCCGCAGCCGCAGGGTCTCGTCCCGCGTGTAGCCGGTGATACGCTCGCAAGCCCGGTTGACCCAGGTGAACCGGCCCTCGAGATCGTGGGCGTAGATGACGTCGCTGGCGTTCTCCACCAGCTCCCTGTAGGTCGCTTCCTCCACCTTCAGAATGGTATGTGCGGCGCAGCGCGCCGGAAAGCAAACGATGGTACACAGCGCTGAAGGTGAACAGCCGGCGGCGCTCCAGATGATCAAGGAATGGCTCAGCTTCAGCCTGCTGTCCCTCTCGGCCATCTTCTTCGTCGTCGACCCGATGGGCGCCATCCCCGTCTTCCTCGCCATGACGCGCAACGATCCCCCGCAGAAGCGGCGGGACATGGCCCTGCGCGCGTCGATCACCGCGTTCTTCGTCCTCACGACGTTCGCAGTGGCGGGCACGCTGATCTTCAAGGTGTTCGGTGTCACTCTCGGGGCGTTCAAGGTGGCCGGCGGGGTCCTGCTGCTGCTCACCGCGATCGAGATGCTGCGCGCCCAGCCGCAGCGCACCCGGGTCACGCCGGAAGAGACGCAGGAGGGCTTCGAGAAGGAAGACGTGGCGATCTTTCCCCTCGCCATCCCCCTCCTCGCGGGCCCGGGCTCCATCGCCACCGTCACCGCGCTGATGGGACGCGCCGGCCGCAAGCTGTTCGCCGTGCCGGTGATCCTCTCCATCGCGCTGACCTGCATCGCGAGCTACCTGATGCTGGTTGCGGCCGACCGGATCGCGCGCTTCCTCGGCGTCACCGGCCTCAACGTGATGAACCGCGTGATCGGGCTCATCATCGGCGCCCTCGCCGTGCAGTTCATGTTCGACGGCGTGCGCGATACCTTCCCGGGGCTCGCCGGGTGAGAGCGGCGTTCGTCGCGCTCTTGTCCTGCGGCTGCGCGCTGCCGGTGGTGAGCGCGGGGACCTTCCTCCCGGCGGGCGACCTGGAATCCGGCGACCTCCACGCCAGCATTTCCCTCGAATCGGGCCGGGTGCTCGCGGGGCCCAGCGATGTCCACGACCTGCCTGCGACTCCCCCGGAAGCGGAGCAGTACGAGGTCTCGACCTGGGTCGCTTCGGACGTCTCGGTACGCTGGCAGGCGGCGTCGCGGCTGACGCTCGAGGCGCAGCTCAAGCTCACCAATCCGGTGGTGCCGTTCACGCCCATGGTGGTGGGCGCGGCGATCGGCGCGCGCGTGCGAGTGCACGGGCGGCCTCCCGAAGGGGGTCTTTCGGTCGAGGTCGGCGCGCGCGTGGTGGGCGTCGGCGCAGAACAGCGGATCGAGCGCTCGGCGAGCGGCCGGACGCAGACTGACGTCTGGGCTTACCGATCCATCGGCATCGAGGTGCCCGTGATCGCCACCTACCGCGTGAATCCGCTGTTCGCCGTCACCGCGGCGCCGTTCCTCCGCGCGTACTGGATCCGCGCCTGGCACGACAAGATCGTCGGGCTCACCACCTCGCAAGCCGTCCTGCAGTGGTCCCCGGTGCTGTCGGCGGGCTTCGGCACGGCCGCCGCCTTCGATCTCGGCCCGGTGCAGCTGTCCCCCGGGGTGGCGATCGAGCTGGCCACGAAGCCGGGCCCGAATGCAGCGACGCGCTTTCTCTTCGAGCCCGGCGTTTGCGTGGGGACCCGCTTTTGACCTGGGCGGCGATCGCGATCGAGTACGTCGTCTTCTGGCTGATGCTGCCATTCCTGTTGCTGCACCCGCG
>VBKQ01000414.1 GCA_005879505.1 Deltaproteobacteria bacterium | reverse complement strand
CTTCTGGTTGTCCTGCGACGTCCAGATCGAATACGTCTTCTTGTGCGGCAGCGAGGTGTTGCGCTCGACCACCTTCTTGAACCGGCCACCGGGCAGGCCGACGCCGATGCTCATGGGGAGCACGTCGACGAGCACCATCCCCCCGATGTCGCCGGACTGCATGGAGTGCGCGAGCAGCGCGGCACCGAGCGCGACCGCCTCGTCCGGGTGCACCGCCTTGGACGGCTCCTTGCCGAAGAACTCGCGCAGCTTCGCGCGCACGAGCGGCATGCGGCTCTGTCCGCCGACCAGGAGTACTTCGCCGAGCTCCGCCGGCCTGAGACCGCAGTTGTTGAGCACGTCGTCGCAGACGCGCAGCGTGCGGTCGATCAATTGCACGGTCAGCTTCTCCAGCTCCGCCCTCGTCACCTGGCTGTCGAGGTTGTAGCCTTTGTCGCCGACCATGGTGACGAACGGAATGTTCACCTGCGTGGTCAAGCGCTCCGAGAGCGAGATCTTGGCGCGCTCGGCAGCGTCGGTGATCCGCTGGAGGGCGACGCGATCGCCTTCGAAAGCGATCCCGTGCTTCTGGTGGAACCGGGCCAGGAGGTCCTGCACGAGCGCCCGGTCGAAGTCGACGCCGCCGAGGAACGTGTCTCCGCCGGTGGAAATCACCTCGTAGACGTTTCCGTGCAGCTCGAGGATGCTGGTGTCGAAGGTACCGCCGCCGAGGTCGTAGACCATCACCCGCTGCTCGAGCGTCCGGCCCTGCGCGAAGGCGATCGCCGCCGCGGTCGGCTCGTTGACGATGCGCTCCACGTCGAGCCCCGCCAAGGCGCCAGCGGCACGGACGGCCTGGCGCTGGTTGTCGTTGTAGTAGGCGGGCACGGTGATCACCGCGCGCGAGATCTCGGTGCCGAGCCACCGCTCGGCCAGATCCTTCACCTCCGAGAGCACGAGCGAGGAGATCTTCTGCAGCGAGAAGACCTGATCCCCCATCTTCACCGCGGCCTCGCCGCGCGGGCCGGAAACGATCTCGTAGCTGAACCGGTCCAGTAGATCCGTCACCACCGGGGACTTGAATTGACGGCCGATCAGCCGCTTCGCCCCGTAGACGGTGTTCCTCGGGTTGATGAGCAGCTGGCTGCGAGCAGGGTGCCCGACCATCAGCTTGCCCTTGTCGCTGAGCGCGACCACCGAAGGAATGGTGTTGTAGCCCTCGCGCGAAGGGATGACGAACGGTTTGCCGTCCTTCACCACGGCAGCGCAGGAGTTCGTCGTTCCGAGGTCGATCCCGATCACCGGGCCGGTGGGCTTGGAAGGGCGGGCTTGCGGCAGTTCGTCGGGCTCGTCGCCGACCAGCGCCGCCGGCTGCGGCTGCGGAGCGCCGGGTGCGAGGGTGGGCCTCGGCAGCGGCGGCGGCGCGGGGCGGCGCGATTCGTGGTGCGACGAGGGAGGAGGCGCGCCCGGCGCGGTATTCGCGCCGGGAATGCGGGGCGCTGGCGGAGCAGGGGGCGTCGCGGCAGGTTCACGGGCGGGAGGAGCTGCAGAGGCTGGCGCCTGGGGCGAGGGAGGAGCCGGCCACGCCGCGGCGGGGGGAGCGGCGGGCCAGACGCCAGGATCGTCTGCGACGGGCAGCACAGCGAGAGGCGTCGCGGCCGGCGCCGGCACCACGCGTTCCGCGTCATCGAGCGTCACCTCGAACTCGTCCTGGACGATCGTCTTGCCGCCGGACGCCGGCGCATGCGACGACGGCGCAGGCGTCGGCGCGGGCCGAGCGCTCTTCTCGGCCGACGCGGGCTTTCCCGCTGGAGGGCCGACCGCTTTTTTCGCGGGCGCTGCCGCCGACCCCGCTCCCTCCGCTGCGGCGGGCTGCTTCAACAGCGGGGGTGGCTGACCTCCCATCCAGGCCACCAGCTCGCGGCCGGGATCGTCCATCCGCGCGAGCCAGAGCGTCATGCCGGGCTCGCTCCGTCCGGGAGACTCGCCGGCCTGATGGACCTTCTCGACGATCGCATTCGCCCGGAAGCAGTGCTTGCCATCGCTGAGCAAGGCCGTCAGCCGGATCGGCGTTTCTACCGGCCGCGGCGTCGCCGTGCGGAGCAAGAAGCGGCGTGTGCTCAGCTCGGGGTGGCGTGCGCGGACGTCGTCGAGCGTCGCGCAGGGAAGCTTCACCTGGAGCGCGACGCCCGTCTTCTTCGAACCCCCCGCATTCGAAGGGTCATTCGGTACATTGCCGCCCACCGTGTCATTCTCGGTTCTCGCCCGCTCCCTGCCAAGAAACCGTCGGGGGTTGCGCTCCCACAAGAGCGCCGCCGATGCGACCCGCAACTACCGCTTTCCTCCGCCGGCGCGGACGTGCAGGATGTCGCCGTCCTGCACCACGTAATCCTTGCCTTCGAGGCGCAGCTTTCCGATCTCCCGCGCGCGGTGCTCGCTGCCGGCGGCGATGAAGTCGTCGTAGTGCATGACCTCCGCCCGGACGAAGCTCTTTTCCAGGTCGGAGTGGATCTTCCCCGCGGCGCGGGCGGCGCGATCGCCCTTGCGCACCGTCCAGGCGCGCACTTCATCCTCCCCGACGGTGAAGAACGAGATCTGATGCAGCAAGGCATGGACGGCGCGCAGGAAGCGGGCCCGCGCGGTCTCCGCCAGCCCCAGCGAGGCGAGGTACTCGGGCTGCTCTTCCGCCGGAAGCTCGGCGATCTCCGCCTCTACCTCCGCCGACAGGGCGATCGTTTCCGCGCCCAGGCCCGCCGCAGCATCCTGCAGCGCCCCGGGCACCGCTCGCGCCGCATCCGACTCCGCCACGTTCACCACCACCAGCAGCGGTCTGCGCGAGAGAAAGCCGAAATGCGCGAGCGCGTGCTCCTCGGCGTCGCTCATCGTCAGCGTGCGCAAGGGCGCGCCTTGCTCGAGGTGCTTTGCCACCCGTTGCAGCTCGTGCATTTCGCCGCCCGAGTTCCGTTCCTGTCGCAGCCTTTGGAGGCGTTTCTCCGCCGCCTGCAGATCCGACAGGATCAGCTCGGAATCGTAATCGCGGAGATCCCGCAGCGGATCTGCCTCGGCGTCGAAGGCGCGAAGCACCAGGCAGAGGGCATCGACCTCGCGCAGCGCTTGCAGCGCTTCGACCTCGAGAGACACGCCCTTGCTCCGCGGTCCCGGCAGATCGGCGAGCAGCACCTCTGCGGGCGTGGTCTTGCGCGGCTTGAAGATGGCGCTCAGCCTCTCCAGCCGCGCATCCGGCACCTTGATGGCGCCGAGGTGCACCTTCGCCTCCGGCCCCCGCTTCAACCCCGTGAGCGCGTTGAAGAGCGTGGTTTTTCCCGATCTGGCAAATCCCGCGAGACCAGCGCGCATGGCGGCCTCCGTTCGCTTCCGACTAGAACACATTTCATCTGCGTGTACAGTCCAAGAAGACCCGCGCCTTCGGCGGGGGAGCGGCTAGAGCGCATCTCATGATCTGTACAGTCTAAAAGCAATAGTCGCTAAGCCGCCTTCGGCGGCCGCGACTAGCCGTCGCGCGCGCAGAAGCGCTCGACGGTCT
>VBKQ01000101.1 GCA_005879505.1 Deltaproteobacteria bacterium | reverse complement strand
GACGCCGCCAAGCTTGAGCACGTCGCCGAGCAGGAAGCGCGCGCCCAGCAGCACGATGCCCGCCTTGAGCCAGAAATCGTACGTCGCGACGCCGGGGCGGAATATCTGCGCGACGCCCACCGTGTTCGCGATCACCATGCCGAACACGATGGCCCAGAGCACGTACTCGATGTTCGGGAGCGCGAGGTGGTGCGCCTTGCCGTAGTCGCGCAGCAAAGCTTCGCCGAGCTTGCCGGCATATCCGATGGAGAACAGCAGCGCGACGCCGGGAAGGAGCCGCAACAGGCGCCAGGGCAACGCCACCGCCGCGGGGCGTTGGATCGCAATCGCCTCGCTCATCTCACCACCCCACCGTCAGATGGGTCGACTTCACCAAGGCGACGGCGGCCAGCGCCGCGATCACCGCCCACCAATCCAGCGTCAATCTCTTCAGCACGATTGTCTCCATGTTCAAGCGGCGCACTCGCCTTCAGAGATCTGCACCTCGAACGCCTTCTGTTCGCCGAGATCGACGAAGTCTTCCGGTGCAGGGTTTTCCAGCGGCTCCAGGTCCGTGAGCAGCGCCGAGATGCGCTCCGGCGCGGCGCGCGCGAGGAACTGCGCGGCGGGCTCTCCAGGCTCGGCCTCGCGCGCGGCCAGATCGGCGAGCCGGCGCACCGCCTCCGGTACCCTGCGCGCCGGAATCTTGGCCACGAGCCGTCCGAAGCTCGCGTGCTCGGTCCCGAAGCTCCCTCCGACGTACAGATGGTACTGCGGGACGGGGCGAGCCCCGACCTTGCGTACCGAGCCCTGCAGCCCGATTCCGGCGACGTAATGCTGCCCGCAGCCGTTCGGGCACCCGGAGATCTTGATCGGCAGCGAATCGGCACGGTCGGCGAGCGCGGTGGTGAGCGCGTCCGCCATGCCGCGCGACTGCGTGACTGCCAGCCGGCAGGAGTACGCCCCAGGGCAGCTCACCACGTCCGAGATGGTGAGCGCGCCCGCGCGTGCCAGCCCGGCATCGGCGAGCGCCGCATGCAGGGAGACCAGGTGCGTCCGGCCGACGAAGCGCAGCAGCAAGTTCTGCTCGACGGTCGTGCGCACCTCGCGCTCCGCGCTGAACTCTTCCGCGATGTCGGCGAGCGCGCGGAACTGCGCCACGCTCAGGTCCCCGAGCGGGAGGCGGACGGTCACCGCGACCAACTCCGGATCGCGCTGCGGCCGCACGTTTGTGCCGGCGAACTTCTCGAATCCGGGCTTCGGAGAACGGCGGCGCGGATTGGCGAGCGGAGGCCGCGCCGCAGCCGGGGCGAACGATACCGGCCGCGGCTCCAGCGTCTTGCGCTCCTCATGGTACTGGCGGAGGAACTCCTCCGGCCCGAGCTTCTCGACCACGAACTTGAGGCGGGCGCGGTGCCGGTGCTGCCGATCGCCGGTCCGGTTGAACAGCCGCACCACCGCTTCGCAGACGTCGATCGCGTCTTCCGCCGGAGCGAACTCGTGCGCGACGATCCCCGCACGGCGCAACGTCGAGAGGCCGCCGGCGATGGTGACCCGGAAGCCGGGCTTGCCGTCGCGCACGCGGGCGAGGAAGCCGATGTCGTTGAAGGAAGCACCGACGCAGTCGTACCCGCAGCATCCGCCGAAGGCGATCTTGAACTTGCGCGGCAGCGACGCGGAGAGCGGCCCGCGCAAGAGGTGCCGCGTCACCGCCTCGGCGTAAGGTGTGATGTCGAACGGTTCCAGCGCCGAGGCGCCGGCATAGGGACAGGCGGTCACGTTGCGGACCGAGTTGCCGCAGGCCTCGCGGGTGGTGATGCCCGTCTCGGCGAGCAACCGCAGCGCGTCGTCCGTGTCCGCCAGGTGCACGAAGTGGAACTGCACGTTCTGCCGCGTGGTGATGTGCCCGCGGCCGATGGAGTAGCGCTCCGCCACATCGGCCAGGGCGCGCAGTTGCGCTGGCGTGAGGACGCCTTGGGGGATCTTGACGCGCACCATCATCGCGTCGCCCTCCTGCCGCTGGCTGTAGACGCCGTTCACCAGGCGGAACTGCTTCCAGGCATCGGGGGAGATTTCGCCGCGCTCGAACTTCCCCAGCATGGAGATGAACGCGTCCAGGTCCTTCTCGTCGGCGAAGCCGAGGCGGGTGGGGCCGAGGGTCTTGCTATCGAGCAGCGGCACGTTGACCTCCTTCATGGGCGGTCTGGAGCTGGCTGGCGAGGGCGACGGTCGCTCCGATGACGATGATCCCGGGAGCCTCGCTCCGCGGAGCGGAAGCGACGCCCGCCAGCGTCCCCCACCAGGCGAATGCATCGGGACGCGAAGCGGAGAAGAGGACCGCGGCGGGCGTGTCGGCCGGCCATCCCCGCGCGAGCAGCATCGCGGAGGTGGCCGCGCGCGTCCCGATGCCCATCAGGATCACCAGCGTCGCCGCTCCCGGTTCGAGGGAACGGAGCACCGGGCCGTAGGCTTCCTCGGCGTGGCCGGAGACGACCACGAAGGCGGAGGCAAGCCCGCGATGCGTGACGGGGATGCCGCTCAGCGCGGGGGCGGCAACCGCGGACGACACGCCGGGCACGATCTCACAGGGAATGCCGGCGGCCGCGAGGGCCAGCGCTTCTTCTCCGCCCCGGCCGAACACGACGGGATCGCCGCTCTTCAGGCGCACCACCCGCTCGCCGCGCAGGGCGCGGCGGATCATCACCCGCTCGATGGTCTCCTGCTCGATGGAGTGGCGCCCGGCGCGCTTGCCGACGTACGCCCACCGCGCCTGCGGTGCGTGCCGGAGCGCCGCGCGATCGACCAGCGCGTCGTAGAGGATCAGATCGGCGGCCCGCAGCCGATCGACCGCGCGCAGTGTGAGCAGATCGGGATCGCCAGGACCTGCTCCGACGAGCGAGACGAGGCCCCTCATGCGGCCTCCCGGTACAGCTCGTTGAGCGCGCGCAGCAGCAGCGGCCGCCGGCGCGCGATGGCCACCCCGTCCGCTTTCCAGTGCGTGCGCAGCTGCTGGGCGACCTCTGCCCAGGACTCGAGCTCGTCCGGCAGCAGGGCCTGCAGCGCTTCCCGCAGCAGTCCAGCGAGCGCCGGTGCGCGGCCATCCGTCGAGACGGCCACGGTGACGCCGCCCTTGCGGAAGACGCCGCCGAGGTACGCGCTGGCGGAGTCCGTATCGTCCACGGCATTGACGAAGACGGCCCGCTCTTCGGCGGCGCGCGCGACCGCCCGGTTCACCTCCGGAGGGGCGGCAGCCACCGCGAACCATTTTCCCTCGAGGTCCGGGGGCACGAACTCGCGTTCCTCGACCTGGACGCCGGGCCGGCGGATCGAATCGAGCACGGAGGGCGCGACGACCGTCACCCGTGCGCCGGCCGCGAGCAGCGCTTCGAGCTTGGCGGCCGCGACCTTGCCGCCGCCGACGACGAGAACGGGACGGGACTTCAACTGGAGGAAGACGGGGTACAGATCCACGGAGAGCTCCTTGCGAGAAAGTCACTGCGCCGACCAGAGGCCGGGGCGGGCAAGGAGCGGTGGGGCGAAGAGACGAAGTCGCCGTCAGGCTCGTGCGCGCGCCCGGCACGACATGCCGGGGCGACAACAACAGGCGCACTTGCTCTGCATTGGACGCGACATCGTGCGCCATCGATAACGGACCCAGCCGCAGGATGTCAAGCCGGACCCGGACCCCGCCGAGGAAAATGTCCTTACCGCACCCGCTTGTGGCCGCGAATTCTCCTCAAGAGATCGTCCACGTCCTTGCGGACGTCGGGGGAGGCGCGCAGCTCTCCCCGGCGCCGCAGCCGGCGCGCGGCGCTCAGTCGTGCGGGGAGCTTCCAGGCCAGCGCGCCGTCGAGCGGTTTGACCGGCAGGAGGTTCAAGAGGAGCATGACGCCGTTGCGGCGCGTGAACGCCTCGTGAAGGTCGGCGGGCATCGCCACGAACGCCGCCAGCGCCAGCAGGGCCGCTTGTGCCGCGACGCCCGAGAGCGCGATGACGGATCGGCGGACGGGCGAGACGTCGCCGGTGCCGAGCAACTCGCCGCCGAGCGCATGCAGCATCGCGCCCTCGACGCGCAGCCTGGTGCCCGCGACGGCGAGCGCGTGCGCGAGCACGTGGGCGAGGACGACCGTCGCGTATCCGACCACGAATAGCGGCCGGGGCTGGAGTGCGCAGAACAGCGCCGCGCCAAGCAGAAGGCTCCAATGCAGCCGCAGCGGTCCAAGACGGAGCACGGGGTTGGAACCTAGTTTCACGCCGGAAGAGGCTGGAGTCGACCATGCTTTGCCGCTGCGAGCGGCGTCTGCGTACAATGTCGGACCTCGACGGAGGACCCGCATGCGAACTCTCGCCGCTGCTCTCGCTCTCGCCCTGCTCGCCGCGCCCGCCTTCGCCCGGACCCGCAGCTCCAGCAAGAGCCCGCGCGCGGGCGGCTACTGCGCGAAGAGCGCCGTAGGGACCACGACCACCGACAGCAAGGGCAACGCGCTGGAGTGCAAGGCGGACAAGAGGGGTCGCGCGCGCTGGATGAAGAAGTAGGCATCAGCATGACGCGTCGCCGGGTCTTCGTGGTTGCGGCCGAGTACAGCGCAAACCCGCGGGATCTCCCGTCCGTCCGCCGGCGCCGCGACTTCTTCGGCGGCCCGCATCCGGAGCTTCGGCCGGACGAAACGGCTCACCTGTTCTTCCGCTATCCGAACCGCGGTGAAGAGGGACGCACGCGTCCGGACGACTGGAAGAACACGTTCGGCATCAGCGAGCCGATCGCGCTGCCCGACCTGCTTGCCTCCGCGGCGCACCGCGCGCTGACCACGCTGCATGCCTTGACGGGCTCCGACTGGCGCCGCACCTGCGACTCGATCACCGACATGCTGGTCACGGCGATGCCCGGGCTCGATCCCAACGAGCGCGTCAACATCGGACTCGTGCCGCAGGCCCTGCAAGTCCAGCTCGGGCTCTCTGCCCGGGCGCGGGCGCAGTTCGTGGTGGGAACCTCGGACAGCGGCGCGCAGGCATTCTCCGAGGCGGTGCGCGCGGCGCGGACGGCGGAGCGGCCCGCCACCATGCTGGTGCTGGCCGGACAGATCATCCCCAGCGGGTACGTGTCGCAGTACCAGATCCGCACCGTGCTCGGAGAGGATGATCAGGCGAAGGGCCTCGACATGCTCGCGGTGGGCGACCTGGTGATGGACGTCATGCGGCGCAGCTTCGGTCTGGCGCCCCGTGAGCTCGAGGCGTTCCTCGCGCGCGTCGCCGCCCGAAAAGCGCAGGTGGGCGCCAACTATCCTGCCGGGATCAACGCGGGAAAGCCGTTCAAGCGCGATACGCGGCGTACTCCCTGGTTCGACGCCAGCGACATCGCCGTGCCGTGCTGTGGCGCCGCCGCCACCATCGTCACTTCGGACGATGCGCTGATCGAGGCGATCGCTTCGTCGAAGACTGCCCGCTTCCGGACCGCACCGTTGACCGAAGTGCTCGGCCTCGGCGACGGCTCGACCAATCCCGACCTGCTGCACCGCAAGGCGCCGCTCCTCTTCGCGCCAGCGGTGTACGGCGCGCTGGCCGCGTGCGCGGACGACGCCCAGGTACCGGTCTCTACCTTCACTTCCAGCGCCTTCGGCGTAGTACACGACGCGTTCCCGAGCATCGAGCTGTCCTTCCTGCTCGCGCTCGGCCTCGGCTGGGACCGCGCCGCGGAACGGATGGCGGAGGGCTGGTCGAATCCGGTGGGCGGGCTGCTGACGTTCGGGCACGCGCTCGGCGCGTCGGGGCTGGTGCAGATCAACAAGGCGCACCATCTCTTCTGCGTCGATCGCCGCTACCTGCTCGAGGCCGACTCGCGCCAGGGCTTCCGCGAGGATGGGGCGCTCGCCTTCACCACGTCGGTGGGCGGACCGCTCTCGCACATCGTCTGCTCGCTGTTGCGCGGCGGGCACCAGGAGCACCGGCCACCGCGGCAACGCCGCGAGCCGGCAGCGCCGGCGCCGGTGAGCGCAGCCTGGGAGGCGAAGGCGCGGCTGCTCTGGATGCTGCTTCCTTCGCAGCTGCGGGCGGTGCCGGATGCATGGCTGGTGGAAGCGACCACGTCGGTGAGCATCCGCAGCTGCCTGCGCGCGCTCAGCGCCGACGACGTCTCGCGGCTTGACTTCGAGGGGCTCGAGGAGCTGATCACCGCGCCATTTCTCGGAGAGGTTCGCAAGCGCCTGCGCACGGTGGTCGCGGTCGCGCAGCAGGAGAGCGAGCGGCTGAGCTCGATGTTCGACGTCTTCCGGCTGCTGACGGACGAGGTACGGGAAATCGTGGCGGAGTGCCGCGCGCAAGGTCGCTTGCGCCCGGAAGCGTCGGCGCTGGAAGAGCGCCGGCTCGTCGATCGCTTCAAGGAAGCGCTGCGGGTCTCGCTCGTCGTGCTCTCGCTACCGATGGAAGACGGCGCGCATCGCACGGTGTGCTTCACCGGTCCGGGCGAGCTGCAGGAAGCTGCCTTCGTCGCGGCGGACACTCTGCGCCCGCTTCCGGCAGGTCCTCAAGCCCTGCCATTCTGGACCGTGCGGGCGGTGCGGCCCGAGCTGCCGGCGGAGCCGGATCGAGGCGACGAGGCGCAGGTGCTCGGGGAGATCGCCGCGCGCGGTCCTCGCACTGCCGCAGAGCTGCGCCTGCTTCGGACCTGGTTTTCGCTCGATCCTCCGCGGCCGTTGCTGGAGCGGGCGCTGAGCGACGCCGGCCTCTCCGGGCCCTCCCGCCCTGCGGTGCGGGCCGTCTTCTATGCCGGCGAAGTGGCGGATCCCGGAACCCAGCTGACCTCCAGGGAAGCGCACGAGCTGCTCGGATTCGTCGCACACCGCGCGCGCGCGTTTCTCGAGGCGTACGGATCGGCTGCCTCGCAGGTGGGGCCGGTGCTGTCGGTCGTCGCATTCGAACGCCTGCCAGCGCGGGCCACCCTCGAGGCGGCCCTGCTGGGCGCGGCCCGGTTCGCGCAGGAGATCGCGCGCAGCGCCCTCGACCAGGGCGTGATCGTCCGCGCTGCGGTATGCGTCGGGGAGGGAGTGCTGTTCGAGGACGTGAACGGGCAGCCGGCGGTTGCATCCCTGGCGTCGCGGCGCGCGAGTGAACTATTGGCCGCGGCACGCGAGATCGCGCCGGGCCGCGCCGCGTTCGCGCTCGAAGGAGCTTCGGAGCTGGTGGTTGCGCTCCTCGGTCAAAGGCTCACCGGCTGGGAGAGGGCGCCGGATGGCCCTCCGGACACGGCCGTCTGGCTGGGACCTCGGTCCTGAAGAACGGGTGTCCTCTGTTTCACGATCCGCCGCGCAGATACGCGTCGTTGCCCGTCAGCCAGTCCTGCCGGGGAGGATCGAAGATGTCTACGTCGAGCGTATCCTCCAGCGCCTCTGCGGTGTGCGGCAGGTTCGGGGGAATGGTCAGCACCTCGCCCGAACGGACGTCCACCTGCTGCGCGCCGTCCTCGCCGAGCCGGAAGCGAAGCGCGCCGTCGAGGACGTAGGTGATCTGCTCGTTCTCGTGCTGGTGGCGGGGAACGACCGCTCCCTTCTTCAGATAGATGTGCGCGACCATCATCCGATCGCCGCAGATCATCCGGCGGCCGATGAGCTCGTTGAGCTGTTCCGTCGGCATCGATTCCCAGCGGTGCAGAGTGGCTTTCCGCTCCATGTCCGCTCCCGTTCAATGGAGGTGCGACCATAGGAGGGGCGCGCCGCCGGGGTCAATCCGGGCACCCGGGGAAGGCTCCATTTCCGGCAGCTCTTCCTCGGGCGGACCTTCGTTCTGCGCGACCATCTCGTCTACACCTGGCCCGAGAGGAAGGTGCTCGCCGACGCGCTCCGCGCCGGAGCGCAATCGTCTCCGCATTCGCCTGGCTTGGGGTGCTGGCGCTCTTCTGCGGGATGCGCAGGAGGAGCGCGCCCTCCGCGGTGGAACGGCCAGGATAGAGGTCTCAAGCGGGAGCGCGGCTGCGTTCCCATCTCAGGTTGCAATCGTGGCAGATGGACCGATCAGCTCGAGGGGAGCGCCAATCCGTCACCGTGCGGAGGCCGCCGCCCTGCGCGCCGTCGAACAGCCAGCCGCAAAGCGCGACGTCACCCGCCAGTACCCGGTCGTCGTCTCGATCGTCGGGCGGCGGGTTGAAACAGTGGAGTCGATTCGCTCTCTCGTCCTCGCACCATCGGTGGCCCATGCGCGAGCACCGTAGCGCCGCGCGACAGGATCAACAATCCCCGGGTTCGCGCAACCGTCATGCCCCTTCATGGCGTGGGTCCCACAGCGGTGAGCTATCCGAGTCATAGAGACAGCGACATCCGCGTTCGATGCACTTGCTCGAATTCAAGCGCACGATACAAGGCGAGGGCTGCTTGCTGAGTTGGGACGACTTCGAGCTCGATCGCCCGTACGCCGCGCTGGCGCGCGTGTTGGCAAACGCGGGCGAGCAGGGCGCGCGCAATCCCGCTGCGGCGCGCTTCCGGGACGACGTAAAGCTCCTCCACCCAGAGCACCAACCCGCCGCGTTCGACCGAAACGACCTCGTTCGCCAAGAAGATCGCAACCGTGCGGCCTTCGCGCTGGCCGAGCCAGAGCCAGGCCGGCGAATGCGGCGCGAGCGCGAGGTCGATTCCATGGGCGACGCCGTCCGGATCCGCCGGCAACCGATGCTCGATCAGCTGTGCGGTCAGGAGGCGGTGGGCAGTGTTGCGGTCGGCCTCAGTCGCAGGACGAAGCACCAGGTCCATGACCGCCATCTAACGACTGGGAAGGCACGAGCCAAGGCGAACCGAGCGAAAGGCTCTCCTTGACCTGCGACGCGCGCCGACCTGCTCCGCCGTCTCGGGCGATGGGCAACCGTTCTCATGCCCGAGACGCTACCCGGCTGCCGACTTTCCCCAGGTGTCGCGGAGAGGAACGATGAGGTTGAATACCGGCGCCCCGTCCTTCGAGTCCTTGGGGTCGGCGAAGTAATAGCCCTTGCGCTCGAATTGGTAGCGCTCCGCGGGCCTCGCAGCCGCCAGCGCCGGCTCGACGCGGGCGCCCTCGACCACCTCGAGCGACCCCGGATTGATCTGGGTGCGGAAGTCGATCTCGCCGGCGCCCGGGTTGGGCACCAGGAAGAGGCGATCGTAGAGTCGCAGCGTCGCCGGCGAAGACAGAGGCGCCGAGACCCAGTGGATCGTCCCTCCCACCTTCCGGCCGTCCTTCGGATTCGCCGAGCGCGTCTCGGGATCGACGGTGGCACGCAATTCCGCCACCGCGCCCGTGCTCGGATCTTTCACCACGCCGGTGCACCGCAGGACATACGCGTGGCGGAGGCGCACTTCCTTGCCGGGCGAGAGGCGCCTCCACCCTTTGACCGGCACCTCCATGAAGTCGTCGCGCTCGATGAAGAGCTCGCGGGTGAAGGGAAGCTTGCGCGAGCCTGCGGGCGGCGCCTCGGGCAGGAAGGGCGCTTCGATCTGATCCACCTTGCCTTCGTCCCAGTTCTCCACCACGACCCTGAGCGGCCGGTGCACGCACAGCGCCCTGGGCGCCGAGACGTTGAGCGTCTCGCGCAGTGTGTTCTCCAGGAGCTCCATCTCGACCGTGCTGTCGGCCTTGGCGACGCCGATGCGGTCGCAGAACAGACGGATGGCTTCGGGGGTGTAGCCGCGCCGCCGCAGCCCGGCGATGGTCGGCATGCGCGGATCGTCCCAGCCCGAGACCAGGCCGTCCTTGACCAGCGTATTGAGCAGCCGCTTGCTCATCACCGTGTAGGTGAGGTTGAGGCGAGCGAACTCGATCTGCCGCGGCCGGTGCTCGACTCCGATCTGTTCGAGGAACCAGTCGTAGAGCGGCCGGTGCGCCTCGAACTCCAGCGTGCAGAGGGAGTGGGTGATGCCCTCGATGGCGTCGGACTGGCCGTGGGCCCAGTCGTACGTCGGATAGATGCACCACTCGTCCCCGGTACGGGGGTGGTGCTCGCGGCGGATGCGGTACATCACCGGGTCGCGCAAGTTGAGATTGGGCGAGGCCATGTCGATCTTCGCCCGCAGGGTGCGCGAGCCGTCGGGGAACTCGCCGCTGCGCATGCGCCGGAAGAGGTCGAGGTTCTCCTCGGATGAGCGGTTGCGGAAGGGAGAGGGCGTCCCCGGCGCGGTGAGCGTCCCTCGGGTGCGGCGGACCTCTTCGGCGCTCTGATCGTCGACGTAGGCCTTGCCCGCACGGATCAGCTTCTCCGCCCATTGGTAGAGTTGCTCGAAGTAATCTGCCGCGTGATACGCGTTCTTGCCCCAATCGAAGCCCAGCCAGTGAACGTCCTGCTTGATCGCTTCGACATATTCCGCCTCCTCCTTGGCGGGATTGGTGTCGTCCATCCTCAGGTGGCAGCGCCCCTGATAGTCGCGCGCGATCCCGAAGTTGAGGCAGATCGACTTGGCGTGGCCGATGTGGAGATAGCCGTTCGGCTCCGGCGGGAATCGCGTGACCACCAGCGAGTGCTTTCCAGACGCCAGATCGGCATCGATGATCTGGCGGATGAAGTTGGTGGGGCGCGTTCCCTCGGTCACG
>VBKQ01000100.1 GCA_005879505.1 Deltaproteobacteria bacterium | reverse complement strand
CGTTCAGCTCGTTGGCCAGGAAGACCATGTCCGGCACGGCGATGACGGCCATGATCGTCGCGCCCTTCAGGAGACCGACGAAAGTGTTTCCTAGCGGCGGCACCACGATCCGAAGCGCCTGGGGCAGGATGACGTGACCGTACGTCCGCACCCGGCTAAGGCCGATCGAGCGCGCCGCCTCCATCTGCCCGCGGTCAATCGCCCCGAGCCCCGCGCGGAAGATCTCGGTCGTGTAGCCGGATCCGGTCAGGGCCAGAGCGATCACGATCGCCTGGAATGAGGTGAAGGTGAGCCCCGTGATGTTGGCGATCCCGAAATAGACCCAGAGCAGCAGCACGTACAGAGGGACGCCGCGCATGACCTGGACGTAGAGAAAGGACGGGATGCTGAAAATGGGGACCCCGGACGTCCTCAAGAGTGCGTTGATCAGGCCGATGCCGCACGCCAGGGCGAAACCGATGATCGCCACCCACAGGTCGACCCACGCGCCCGCGACGAAGAGATGCCACCGATCGGTGACGACCCTCCAGTCGAACTGGTATCCGGCGAGGAAGATCATCGCGGCGAGTAAATACGGCGGGCGGCCGGCGCTATCACGCCGGCCACCCTAACCTCGATTCGATCAGACCTGGACGAGCTCCGGCTCAGCCCCTGGCCCGACGCCATAGGTCGTGAGGTTGTACTTCTGGAGGCCCGGGCCCAGCCACTTCTTCCAGCTGGACACCAAGCGCTGGTGCGTGGCGTTGTAGCGAAGCCAGTTGTTCACCCACGCCTGGAGCTTGTAGTCGCCCAGCGGCATGAGGTACGTGTTGGCGTCGACCCAGAGCGGCGGCCCTGGAAGGATCTTGAGATCCGGGTGCGCCTTCTTGGAATCGTCGACGTCGAACTCCGACAGGACCACCCCCTCGGCACGGCCCGTCGCCACCTCGTTCACCGCGTCTGCCACACCGGCGAACGGCGAGAAGGTCGCGCTCGGGAACAGCCCCTTGCTGCTGAACTCCTGCGAGCTGCCCTGGAGCACCGCGATCTTGGTGCCGTTCGCGTTGAGCTGGCTCGCCGCTGCGATCTTCGACCCTGGCTTGAGCAGCACGACGATGGATTCGTAAAAGACCGGGAAGCTCGAGAAGAGTCCCTTCAGCGCTCGGCTCGGCAGGATGGTCGCCGAGATTCCCATCATGTCGAACTTATTGGCGACCAGGCCGGCGAACAGCTGACCAAATGGGATCTCGACGTACTGCGGTGTGACGCCGAGGTCGGCCATCATCGCCTCCGTCAGCTCCATCTGATAGCCGCTTGGTTTGCCGCTCGAGTCCTTGAACTGGATCGGCGGAAACGTCAGGTCCACTCCAAGCTTCGCCGTCTTGCTCGAAATCCACTTGTCGAGGACCGAATTCTCTCCGGCGGCGCTGGCGGTGGTCCCCGGCGACGATGTGCTCGTCTCGCACGCGGCGAGAGCCCACGCGCCCGCCCCTAGTGCGGCCGCTCCGCCCAGCTTGAGCAGCGACCGCCGGCTCGGGAGGGCTGACGGTTCCGACGGTGCTTCCCGTACTTGCTCGTCGACTGACATCTGTGCCTCCCCTAAATCGCCCTATGCCTGGCCGGCGTCGGCGTAAGGATAGCCCGAACGGTTTCTGTGTCAAGAAGTAAACGAACGCGCACTAGTTCGTCCGCAAACGAGCGATCGCGGCGGCTGAGCCCCACAACCGCACCTGGTTCGTCACGGCAGCCGCATCCATGCCTGGATAGTTGCAGCGCAGGACCACGTGAACGCGGTTTCCGTAACGCCGGTTGTATTCCAGCACCTGCGTTGCGACGTCGTTGGGCGTGCCCAGGAGAAGGCGGTAATGCGCCGGTGGCAGCTCACGCGTAGCCTCGCGGCCCATCCACCGGTCGTAGGTGTGCCGCATGTAACGGAAACCGTCGGCTACCTCCGCCCATGCCGCATCCGGACCATGCTCTGAGAGGCCGCCATAGGTAAAGAGGACAAGTCCGCCTTTTCTGTCGCCTCGGGCTTGGTCGAACCGCGCCACTGCACCGTCGACTGCGCCCCAAGGTTCCGTCGGATCGACCATCAGTATGTCGGCCAAGCGCGCCGCGCGATCCGCGCCTTCATCCCCGTCGGCCGCGATCATCAGCATCGGGCCGTCCGGAGAGTAGGGTGGAGGCGAGATGTGACGAAACGCGTCGCGTAGGAACTGGGCCAGATCCTCCAGATGACGCCCGTCCGTCGCTGGATCCACGCCAAACCCCGCGAACTCCTCGTCGCGATAACACAACGAGAGACCAAGCACGAAACGGCCGCCGCTGAGCAGATCTAGAGAGACAGCATCCTCGGCCAGGCGCACGGCGCTGTGCAGCGACGTGGCAAGCCGATCCGTGCCGACGACGATGCGCTTGGTTCGCGCGACCAGCGCCGCCGCGATCGGAAGCACCGCGGGCATGTAGCCGTCCTCGGCGAAGTGGTGCTCAGAGATCCACATCGAGTCGAGACCCACCGTTTCGATCGCCTCGGCCTGTTCGAGCAGCTCTCGGTAAAGCTGCGCGTGGGTGATGGGCGAGCCGGGCGGACGCTGGCCGCTGAAGTCGCCGACCCCGAACTTCACCTCAAACCACCTTGTACGGCCGCGCGATCAGGCGCTCGGAGCCGAGCGCGACACCCGCGAGATGCCACGCCGCGGCGTGGGCGGCATCTGAACCGGTCCACTGCACGGCATCCGCGGGTTGTGTGAACCACAAGATGTCGACCGCCTGGACCGAGAACGCCGGCCGGCCTTCTCGATCAGGGAGCGTGACGAGGACCTCGTGACGCGGTGGTGTGATGCGGGCAACCGCCGCTGCGTACGGTCCGGTCAGCGCATCGTCAAGGGCGTGCGAGGAGGCATTCGGGGCCCGCCGCAGGAGGGTGATCAGCTTCACAGCGCCGCTCGGCGGATCGCCCTCGCGCAGCACGTGGCGCGTCGTGACCGCGTACCCGGTGCGGGCGGTGTCGATAAAGTTTGCTTCGTCGTCGATCGAGTCCCGTTCGTGAATCGGGGAGTCGATGGCGACGTCCATTGCGCCGAGGTCGTCCCAGTCGAGCTCGGGCATGATGTCGAAGCCGGGATACGGCAAGAGGAAACGTCCGTCCGAGAGCACCCCGTGGTTCTGGACGTACGCGCGCACGCCGGGCAGCCGTGCCCCGATCGCGGCATGCGTGCCGCGCCAGTGGGCGAGACACGCCTCGGTCGTCAGGTCCGAGCGACGAGCACCGAAAAAGACGCGCGTGATCATCGCTTCGGGAGGCGAATATGAACCGGGCGGCCGACCGCGACTTCGGCCGCCTCCATCAACGATTCGGCAAATGTCGGATGCGCGTGAACCGTGAGCGCGATGTCCTCGGCGGTTGCACCCATCTCGATCGCCAGCGCCATCTCCGCGATAAGCTCCGTCGCCCGCGGTCCGGCCAGGTGCGCGCCGATCACCATGCCGCTCTGCCTGGCGAACACGAGCTTGGCGAAACCGGACACGGCCGACTCCGCGACGGCACGGCCGAGCGCGCCCAGCGGGAAGCGTCCGACGTCAACCTCGACGCCGACTTCCCCGGCCGCTGCCTCAGTGGAGCCGACCGCGGCCATCTCGGGTTCGGCGAACACTGCGCGCGGCAAGGCGTGAACGTCCATCGCGGCAGGCTTGCCCGCGAGGACGTCGCCTGCCACGCGGCCCTGCGCCATCGCGCGATGCGCCAGCGGCAAACCGCCCGTGACATCGCCGATTGCGAAGACATGGCGGTCGATCCGAAGGTGATCGTCGACCACCAACTGAGTCGTCGAGGGCGCGATCCCGGCCGCGCCGAGCTGCAGCTGCTCGAGATTCGGTCGCCGCGCCGTGGAGACGATCACGCGCTCGGCGCCGCCGGCATGCGGAGCCGGGTCCTCAGACAACCTGACGGTGATGCCGGTGGCTTTCGCACCGCGCTGCGCGGCGGCAGAGATGTCCAGATCGAAGTCAGGGAGCAGGCGCTCGCTTTTCGTGACGAGCGTGACCCGGCTGCCCAACCGCGCGTACGCGACCGCGAGCTCGAGCGCGACGTAGTCATCGCCGGCGACGAGCAGGTTCTCCGGCACGAACTGCCACCCGAGAGCGCGGGAAGGCTCGACGACGCGGTCGCCGTCGAAGGGCAGCCCTTCCAACTCGACCGCGGACGACCCGGTCGCGATCACCACGTCCTTGAAGTCGAAGTAACGAACGGATTCCTCGCCCAGCTCGACGCACACGCGGGTGCGCCCCACAAACCATGCATTGCCCGCGACCGTGTTCACGCCGGCCGCGGCGAGCAGCGCAGCGACACCTTCGACGAGTGTCGCGATGGTGGCGGCGCGGCTCTTCTGGAACGCACGCATGTCGGGCGCACCGGCAAAGGCGGGCATCCCGGCCGCGGCCAACCGCTCGGCGCCGGCCTTGGCCGCCGCGAATACGGCCAGCTGCTTGCTCGGAATGCATCCCTCGTTGAGACACACGCCGCCGAGACGGTCGCGCTCGATCAGCGTTACCGAGCGGCCGTTCTGCGCGGCGCGGAGCGCGCAAACGTAGCCGGCGGGTCCACCGCCGATGATCAGGACATCGGCCGGGTCAGACTTGTCCCCCGCTACCACCTACTTGGCGAGCTGCGACGGATCTTCGATCAGGCCGCGCAGGGTAAGGCCGAACTTCAATCCCTGCTCGCCGTCGATCAGCCGATGGTCGAATGTGACCGACATCGGCATCACGGGGCGGGCCACCACTCTGCCCTCGCGCACGACCGCGCGGTCCTCGATCTGTCCGAAGCCGACGATGGCAAGCTCGGCCGGACGGATCAGCGACGTTCCGAGGCCACCGCGCCACGCGCCGGTGTTGCTGATGGTGAAAGTTCCGCCCTGGAGGTCCGTCAGGGCCGACTTACCCGCGCGGGCCGCGGCGGTCACGCGCTCGACCTCGAGGGCCAGATCGTCGAGCGAGAGCTTGTCGGCCTTCTTGACCACGGGCACGATCAACCCATCGCCGGTCGCGGTGGCGACGCCGACGTTGACGTCATCGTGCATCACGATCTCCCCACGTTCTTCGTCGAGCGATGCGTTGAAGATGGGGTGCCGGCGGAGCGCAAGAGCCGCGGCACGAACGAGAAGGGTGTCGAACGGGAACCGCTTGCCTCTTGCCTGGGCGGCCTGGCGAAGTTTCGTGACGAGCTGCGAGAACTCCGCGGCGTCCAGCTCGTGAAACCCCGTCACATGGGGGATGGTTCGCGCGGACAACGTCATCGTCTCGGCCATTCGCTTCTGCACGCCACGCAAGCGGAGGCGGTTGCCGCCAGGCTCCGCGGCAACCGCCCGGGGGCGGGCCGCGCCGGCGACATGACCCTGCACGTCCTCGGCCGAGATCCGTCCGCCCGGGCCGGTTCCTTTGACCTGGCCCAGGTCCACGCCGAGCTCTCGTGCCAGCTTGCGCACAGCGGGCGGCGCCAGCACGCCGCCTGCTTCCGGCGGCGCGGTGCCGACTGTCGCGGGTGACTTCGCGCCAGAGGTTTCGTGCGCGGCCTGGGCCACGCCGACCTGCGCGTCGGTGTCGATCACGTACAGGACGGCTCCGGTCTTGACCACGTCGCCTTCGGCGGCGCGCTGCTCGACGACGACACCGGCGCCTGGAGCGGGCAGCTCCACCGACGCCTTGTCGGTCATCATCTCGACCACCGCCTGGTCCTCGGCCACGCGGTCGCCGACGGAGACCAGCCACTTCGCGACCTCGGCCTCGGCCAGTCCTTCGCCTATGTCAGGGAGTCGGAACTCGTAGTGCGGCATCAGTCTCGAGTGGTGGCGATGATCGCTTGCAGCACGCGCTCGGCGTTAGGTAGGTACTGCTCTTCCAGCATCTGGACCGGATAGGGGACGTCGGGCGAGGCGACGCGCCGCACGGGCGCCTGCAGGGAGAAGAAAGCCTCCTCTTGAATAGTCGCCACGACCTCGGCGCCGAATCCAGCGGTAAGCGGTGCCTCGTGAACAACGACCGCGCGCCCCGTCTTAGTGACCGACGACGTGAGCGTCCCGACGTCCAGGGGGACGAGGGTGCGGAGGTCGATCACCTCGACCGAGATGCCCTGCGCCTGCGCGTCGTCGGCCGCCTGCAGCGCAACCTGGACCGCGGCGCTCCACGCGACGAGCGTGACATCGGTCCCTTCCCGCGCGATGCGCGCCTTACCGAGCTCGACCACGTAGTCACCATCCGGAACGTCGCCCTTCACCTGGCGGTAGCCGCGCAGCGGTTCGAGGTAGAGGACCGGGTCCGGGTCACGGATCGAGGCGAGGAGAAGACCCTTCGCGTCGTGTGGCGTCGACGGCGCGACCACCTTGAGGCCGGGCGCGTGCGCGAAGTGGGCCTCGAATCCGTCCGAGTGCAGCTCCGGAGCGCGAACGCCGCCGCCGTAGGGCGCGCGCACTGTGACCTGGGCTGAGAAGCGGCCGGCCGAGCGATAACGGACACGCGCGAGCTGGTCGACGAACTGGTTGAAGCCGTTGTGCGCAAACCCGAGGAACTGGATCTCGGCGACCGGCACCCATCCGGCGATTGCCAGGCCTATGGCCGCGCCCGCGATAACCCCCTCGGAGAGAGGCGTGTCGATGACACGCTCCTTTCCATATTTCGTGAAGAGGCCCTCGGTCGCGCGAAAGACTCCACCGGTCACACCGACGTCCTCGCCGAAGACAAGCACCCGATCATCGCGCGCCATCTCGAGGGTCAGCGCGTCGTTGACCGCCTCGACGACGGTCCGCTCAGCCACGCCTGTTCCTATCGAAGCGCTCCAGGTCGCGGCGCAGCCGCGGCGATGTGTCTCTGTGCACTTGAGCGAAATAGAACGAAGGATCAGGAGCCGGCTCCTTCTGCGCCTCGTCCCAGGCCACCCGGAGCTCTTCTTTGACCTCATCCTCGATGCGATCGAGCGCGGCGCGGTCCACGATTTCGCGCGAGATGAGGTGCCGCTGCATGCGGCGCAGCGGGTCGCGGTCGACCCAGAGCTCATGCATCTCGCGCGGCTCGTACCTGGATGGATCGTCGGCCGTCGTATGGAGACCGAGCCTGTACGTGACCGCCTCGACAAGCGTCGGCCCCTTGCCGTCGCGAGCACGGGCAACCGCCTCACGCACCGTCGCGTACACGGCGAAGAGGTCGTTGCCGTCGCACTGGATACCGGGAAACCCGTACGCGATCGCCTTCTGGGCGAGCGTCTCGGAAGCCGTCTGCTGCTCGATCGTCGTCGAGATTGCCCAACCGTTGTTCTGACACAGAAAGATGACCGGCGCTTTCATCACACCGGCGAGGTTGGCCGCTTCATGGAAATCGCCCTGCGACGTGCCGCCGTCACCGAACACCGCCAACACAACGCCGGAGTCGCGCTTCAGCCTCAGACCCCACGCGAGCCCGACCGCCTGCGGCAGCTGACCCGCGATCGCAGCCTGGAACGGGAGCATTTTCAGATCGCCCGGCACCTGGAAGGCGATCGGGTGACCGACGTGCCACAGAAACGCGAGCTTGAGCGGATAGCCATGCCACAGCTGACCCGCAAGCTCACGGTATTGCGGCACGAACCAGTCGGTGTCCGAGTCGAGCGCCATCGCGGCGCCGACAGTCGCCGCCTCCTGACCAATGCCAGGCGCGAGCGTCACCATCCGGCCCTGCCTCTGCAGGCTCACGCACCGCTCGTCGAACCGCCTGCCGCGCAGCATCACGCGGTAGCCCTCGAGCGCCATCTCGTCGCTCATCGGCTGGTCCTCGAGCAGCTCACCGTCCTGGTCGAGATACCTGACCAGCGGCGGCATCGATGCGGACGACACGCCATCGAGGTTAGCCGGTGCGGCGCGGGCCGCTTCTTTCATCTCTCCGCTGTCAGGGCTTGTCGCGCTCGATAACCATCTCTTCCGGCTCGTACGTGCCGGTGAGGATGCGAAGTATGGTGTCGCGCGCAAATCGCATCCCGTCGTGCTGGCCGTCCCGATACGGCGCCCCCTCTTTCGCTGCGTTGTACTCCATCTCGCGCTGGAGACGGCGCACGAAATGCGTCAGAGCCGCACTCGTCGGATCGTCCGACTGGTTGGGCAGCGCGGCCAGCTCAGGTGGCGCGGCGAGGCCGTCGCGGTTGCTTTCACGTTCCACGTGGTCGAGACCGAGAGCCTCGGCCATGCGGTGCTCGTCGAGGCCGATCACCTGCTTGCCTCCTACGAGGAGCACCGGCACCACGGCCTCACCGGTGAGCGCCTGCAGCGACGCCCGCCAGCGCGGTTCCTTCGCGATGTTCCGCTCTTCGTAATCGACCGAGTTCTGTGAGAGAAACTCCCTCACCCTGCAGCATTCCTGTCAAGTCGGGTCGGTCGTTCCGCTGTTGAGCGTGTAGAGGACAACCTCGGCGGGGGCTCGCATCGGGGTCACGATAGCACAGGCCAAATTGGGCAAACGAGCGCTCGTTTATTGCGCGTTTATCCACTCCGGAAATCCCGGCATGCGCAGTGGCCCGGCCAGGCGCCTGCCTGCTGCGGTCACATCCGGGGGCGTCCCAGCAGCGATCAGAAAGTAACCGGCTGACTCGCCGGCCGCGCGAAGCAGATCGGCGGGGTCGGCGCCGGACCGGCACAGGAGCATGCCAGGCACGCGGCCCGTCGCGGGAGGCACCTTGATTCCGTCGCTCCAGGCCGACGCCAGGCCGAGGCCGAGATCATGAGCGAGCGCGCCAGCTCGCTGCAGCGCCCACATCGGGACGATGGGCTGCGCCGGGCGCGGGTTGAGGGACAGCGTCGCGGGGACCGGCTGGTTGACGTCCAGCCGCGCGGGGACGCGGAGCTCGCGGCCGTCGAACCGAAGGTGGGCGCCGCTCAAGGCCGCCACGAGCACTTGCAGATGCTCGTCCGAGCCGCCGCGGAGAAGCACCTCCAACCTCCCCTGTGACGTGAGGTCCGCGATGGCGATGTCCTCGGCCATGTGGAGGGGGTGGTAGACGCCGGCATCGACGAGTGCCCCGACGCGAATCGGCACGAGCTGCGCCACCAACGCCGCCGCGGCAAGGCCGCCGCCGACTCCTTGCGAGCGCGACTCCGCCACCCACACCGAATCAAAGGAGGCTTCCACCGCGGCTGTCGCCAGTCGCTCCAGCTCGTGGCGGGCCATGCCCTGGAGCGGGATTGGACCGAGGCCCAGTTTCAAGACTCCACCTCCGCGCGCACCCGCCCAAGACCCTCGACCGCGCTGTGCAACAGATCGCGCGGGAGGTTGCCGAACTGGCTGCGGCAGACGATCAGGTCGAAACCCAGCGATGCGAACTCTCGCAGTCGCGCGGCCACCTCGACAGCGTCGCCCATGATCAGGTTCTTCAGCTTGGCCTCGACGTCCGACTCCAGCCGCGACAGATATGCCTGCACCGATTCGGCCGGCTCCGGCGGAAACGACCACCCTCCGTACTGGAGACGCATGTAACGCAGCTCGGGCAAGAGGCGCGGCCAATCCCGCTCCCGGTCGTCGGTCACGAATACGTCGCGCTGGAGCGCATGCGATGCGGGCGGCGTCACGCCGGCGGCCGAGGCCGCGTCGTTGTATGCGTCGAGCATCTGGCGCAGCTCGGCCGGATTCATCGTCGAATCCGCGAAAAGCGGGAGTCCAAGGCGACCCGCGCGCTGTGCCGCGACCGCACTGGCGACCCCCACGTAAAGCGGCACCGCCGGGTCAGCCGTCCGGCATGCAGACGCCAGCCGCGGAAGCATCGAATCCATAAGCTTGCCGCGATCCTTGCGCCGCACGCCGAAGCCGTCGAACTCGGCGTCGCGGTAGCCCAGCGCGACGCCGAGAGTAAGCCTGCCCTCACCGAGGCGAGCGATCGTGGTCGCGTCGCCCGCCACCTTCTCCACCGAATGCATCGGCAGCAGCATGACCCCGGTCCCAACGCCGAGACGTTTTGTGCGGCCGAGGATCGCCCCAGCCGCGGCGATGTCCGCGGGACAGTAACCGTCGAACCAGAAGTGATGCTCCGAGAGCCAGATCCCCTCAAAGCCCAGCGCCTCCGCGAGCTCGGCGTCCTCGAGGAGGTCGCGGTAGAGCTTCACGTGATGGTCAGGTCGCTGCGGCACCGACTGCATGCCGAACACGCCGAGCCCGAGCCGGAGCGTCATCGGGGAGCGCGAACGCCGAGCAGCAGTGCCGCGAGCGCAGCGTCCTGCGTTCCGTTGCCGACCGCCTTGTAGACGGTGATGTCGTCCTCGTCGGTCCGGCCGGGGGCCCGGCCGAGCACGACGTCGCCCAGCTCGAGCACATCCCATGCCTCGATCAGGCCCTCGCGCAGCGCGGCCACGATCTCGCCCGACTCCTGCAGGCAGGTCGGGCGGTGGTCGACGCGGATCGCGGCGGCCCGCGCCAGCAGAGCCGGCTCGATCTCGGACGCCGCGGCGCTGCCGCTGCCGACGAGCATCAGATGTGTGCCGGGCTCGACGGAGTCCGACGAGAAGAGCGGCGCCGCGGAGTTGGTCGCGGTCACAACAGCGCGGGCGCCGCGCAGAGCTTGTGCAGCATCAACCGCCCTGGCTCGCGGATGCAGTCCGGCGAGCTTCTCCGCCGCCGCCCTGTGCCGGCCCACGATCCGAACCTCGTCGAACTGCCGTTCCGCCGCCAGTGCACGCAGATGCGCAGACGCCTGCGGTCCCGCGCCGAAGATCGTCAGCACGGAGGCGTCTCGCCGGGCCATGAGGCGAAAAGAGACCGCGCTGCATGCGGCGGTTCGCACCTCGGTCGCAGCGCGGGCGTCAAGCGTCGCGAGCGGCACGCCGCTGCTCGACTCGAAGACGGTAAGGGCCCCCTGCAGCCGCTCGAGACCGCGGGCGGGATTGGAAGGGCGCACGCTGATGACCTTCACGCTGAGGAGGTCGAGCTCGGTCAACACCCCGGAGATCA
>VBKQ01000146.1 GCA_005879505.1 Deltaproteobacteria bacterium | reverse complement strand
CCGCTCGCGGAACCCGCCACCACGTCGCTCGCCCGCGTGCAACAGCGCCTGTTCGTCGAAGGAACGGACGCGATGGCGCCCCTGGGCGACGACGTGCTTCTCCTCTCCGCGCCCGGTGAGAGCCGCGAGTGTGTGGAGATCGCGAGGCTGGTCCGGCGGGAGGCGGAGAGCGGCATTCCCTTCGACCGGATGGCGGTCCTGCTCCGCGCGCCAGGGCAATACCGTCCGCTTCTCGAGGAGGCGTTCGCGCGCGCGGGCATTCCCGCGCATTTCGCCTCGGGCACCCAGCAGCCCAATCCCGCCGGCCGGGCCTTCCTCGCCCTGCTCGCTTGCGCCGCCGACGGCCTTTCCGCACGCAGGTTCGCGGAGTACCTGAGCCTCGGCGAGGTGCCGCAGGCGGTGTCTGGAGCGCCGCCGGACGCGCCCCCTTCCGGAGATCGGTGGGTACCGCCCGATTCGGAGTTGACGGCGCGACCCGCCGCCGAACCCGCTCCGGCGGCGGAGCCCGGGCCGCCGGAGGACCTGGACGCCCCGGTCGTCGCGGGAGCGCTGCGCGCTCCCTGGCGCTGGGAGCAGCTTCTCATCGATGCGGCCGTGATCGGAGGCCGGGAGCGCTGGAAGCGGAGGCTGGACGGACTCGAAGCACAGCTGCGCACGACCATCGCCGCGTTCGCGGAGGACGAAGCGCGAGCGCAGCGGCTGGAGCGCGAGCTTGCCGACCTCGCCGCGCTGCGTGAGTTCGCCCTGCCGCTCCTGGACGCGCTCGCCGCCCTGCCGTCGAGCGCGACCTGGGCCGGCTGGATCGATCCGCTCACCGCCCTCGCCACGCGCGCGCTGCGCGAGCCTGCGCGCGTCCTGTCGCTTCTGGCCGAGCTCGCCCCGATGGGGCCCGTCGGTCCCGTCTCCCTGGGCGAAGTGCGCGTGGTCCTCGGACGCCGTCTCAGCGAGCTCTCGGTTCCGCCATCTGGCAAACGCCATGGGAAGGTGTTCATCGCGCCGGTCGCCGCCGTCCGCGGGCTCTCGTTCGACAGCGTGTTCGTCCCGGGCCTGGCCGAGAAGCTCTTCCCGCAGAAAGTCACGGAAGATCCACTGCTTCGCGACTCCGAACGGCTCCCGCTGGCGGAGCTGGAGACCTCCGAGGGCCGGATCGCCGGCGAGCGGCTCGCGCTGCGGCTCGCGGTCGGCGCTGCGCGCGGCAAAGTCGTTCTCTCCTGGCCCCGGATCGATCTCTCGCAGGGGCGCGCCCGCGTTCCCTCGTTCTATGGCCTGGAGATCGTGCGTGCCGCCGAAGGCACGTTGCCGGGGTTCGCCGACCTCGCGCGGCGGGCAGAGCGGGCGCTTCGGACCCGGGCAGGCTGGCCCGCTCCTCGAGACGCGGCGGACGCCATCGACGATGCCGAGTACGATCTGGCGCTGCTGGCACTCGCGCTGCAGGACCCGAAGGCGAGCAAGGGGACCGCGGCTTATCTGCTAGCGGTGAATCCGCACCTCAGCCGCGCGCTCCGGAGTCGTGCGCGGCGCGGGCTGCGCCGCTGGACGCCGGCGGACGGCCTCGTGCAGCCGGAGGCAGCCGCTCTCGAGGCAATGCAGGCGCATCAGCCGTCCAGGCGATCCTATTCGCCGACGGCGCTGCAGAACTACGCGGCTTGTCCCTACAAGTTCGTCCTCCAGGCCATCCACCGGCTCGCTCCGCGCGAGATCCCGGAGGGTATCGACGAGATCGATCCGCTCTCGCGCGGCTCGCTCATCCACGAGGTGCAGTACGAGCTGCTCCGGGAGCTGTCGGAAGCGGGAGAGCTGCCCATCAGGGACCTCTCCGCCGTGCAACAGCGGCTGGAGGCGGTGGTGGATCGGGTAGCGAGGCGCTGGGAGGACGATCTGGCGCCGGCCATCGACCGTGTCTGGAAGGATTGCATCGCGGGCGTGAAGATCGATCTGCGCGAGTGGCTGCGCCGGATGAGCGAGGAGCCAGGCTGGGCGCCGTGGCGGTTCGAGCTCTCCTTCGGGCTGCCGGAGATGTCGCAGCGCGACCCGCACAGCGCCAGGGAGCCGGTCCTGCTGGACGAGGGCATCCGGTTGCGCGGCTCGATCGATCTGGTCGAGCGGGCGCCCGACGGCGCCCTGCGCGCTACCGATCACAAGACCGGCAAGGCCTGGGCGCAGAAGGGCACCGTGATCGGGGGCGGCGCCACGCTGCAACCGGCGCTCTACGCCCTGGCGCTGGAGAAGCTGTTCCCGGAGGCGCGCGTGGAGGGCGGCCGGCTCTATTACTGCACATACGGGGGCGACTTCACCTCCGTTCCCGTGGCCCTCGACGCCGCGGCGCGGGGCAGCGTGCAGCAGCTGGCGAAGACCATCGGCGACGCCGTCGCGCAGGGATTCCTTCCGGCGGCGCCGCGGGACGAACGCGAGTGCGGCCGCTGCGACTACCTCACCGTGTGCGGGCCGTCCGAATGGGCCCGGACACGGCGCAAGCCGGCCGACGCGCTCGCGCCGCTGGCGCAGCTGCGGGGGATGCCATGAGGCCGCTCGCGGACCAAGCCACCCGCGATCGCATCCGGAGCGATCTCGGCGCGACGCTGATCGTGGAGGCCGCGGCTGGAACCGGAAAGACGACCGAGCTGGTGGCGCGCATCGTCGCCCTGGTGCGAAGCGGCCGGACCACGCTCGACCGGATCCTTTCGGTGACGTTCACCGACCTGGCCGCCGGTGAGATGAAGCTGCGCTTGCGCTCCGAGCTGGAGGCCGCGCGCGGCGGCGCCACCTTCGAGGAGCGCGATCGCTTGACCGGAGCGCTGGAACGGCTGGAGGCGGCGCCCATCGGCACCATCCACTCC
>VBKQ01000099.1 GCA_005879505.1 Deltaproteobacteria bacterium | reverse complement strand
GGATCGCCCGCAGCAGCATGGTGGTGAAGCCGTAGACGGCGTTCGTCGGCACGCCCTGCCGCGTGGAGAGATGGGGCAGGGCGTGATAGGCGCGGAAGATGGTGTGGGAGCCGTCCACCAACCAGAGCGAAGGCATCGGAGTCGGGTTTTAACATCGTGCGGCCGCGGCCGCGCCTCAGATCAACCTCAGAGCGCGCGGAGCGCAGAGAGAATCACCGGCTGCCGATCAAGCATCCTCGCGGAAGACGTCCATGTCCACGGGGATGCCGCGGCGCTGCAGGTCGTCGTAGAACCTGGGGACGAAGCCGGTGGGCACGAATCGGCCGACGACGGCGCCTTGATCGTCGAAGCCTTCCTGCCTGAATTCGAAGATGTCCTGCATGGAGAGCACGTCCATCTCCATTCCGGAGATCTCGCTGATCGCCGTCACCTTGCGGGAGCCGTCCGCGAAGCGCGTCTGTTGGATGACGAGGTGGACGGCGTTGGCGATCTGGTCGCGGATCGCCCGGATGGGCAGCTCCATTCCGCTCATCAGCACCATCGTCTCGAGCCTCGCCAGCGCATCGCGCGTCGAGTTCGCATGCAAGGTGGTGAGCGAGCCGTCGTGCCCGGTGTTCATCGCCTGCAGCATGTCGAGCGCCTCGCCGCCGCGGCACTCGCCCACCACGATCCGGTCCGGCCGCATGCGCAGGGCGTTGCGGACGAGATCGCGAATGGTGATCTGGCCCTTTCCCTCGATGTTCGCCGGCCGCGCCTCGAGCTGGATCCAGTGCTCCTGGGGAAGCTGCAGCTCGGCCGCGTCCTCGATGGTGACGATCCGTTCCTGCGCGGGGATGTAGCCGGACAAGACGTTGAGCAGGGTGGTCTTCCCGGAGCCCGTACCGCCCGAGATGACGAGATTGCGCCGGACCTTCACGCAGGTGTCGAGGAACTGAGCCATCTTCGGCGTGAGCGCGCCGAAGCCGATCAGATCGTCGGAGGTGAGCAGCTCGCGCTTGAACTTGCGGATGGTGATGCAGGGGCCCTTCAACGCCAGCGGCGGAATGATGGCGTTGACGCGGCTGCCGTCGGGCAGGCGGGCGTCGACCAGCGGCGACGATTCGTCGATGTGCCGGCCGAGCGGAGCGACGATGCGTTCGAGGACGCCGAGCACCGCTTGCGGCGAGCTGAACGCCTTCTCCACCCGCTCCAGCCGGCCGGCCCGCTCGACGTAGACCTGGGTCGGGCTGTTCACCATGATCTCGCTGACGGTCTCGTCGGCGAGATAGGTCTCGAGCGGGCCGAGGCCGAGGGCCTCGTTGATCACGTCCTGCACCAGCTCCTCGCGGTCGAGGTGCGGATCCAGCTCGCCGGTCTGATCCATGCGGGTGACGATCTGCCGGACGGTGCTCTCGGTCTTCTTCCACAGCTCGTCGGATCCCAGTCTCTCGAGATCGAGCCGGCGCAGATCGAGGGCTTCGATCAGCCGATCGTGCGCGAGTTGCAGCGTCGCTGCGTAGTCGCCGGCCAGCCCGATCACCGGGGCCTTCGGCGGAGGCGGTGCGGCGACCGGAGGCGGCGGATCACCGTCGCGCCGCGTGGCCTCGGTCCCCACGTAGCGCGGGCGCGAGGGCGTCATCGTCGGCTGCTCCGCGGCCTCGTCGCCGTCCTGCAACACCGGCTCCACGCCGGGCCCGAGGTCCGGGGGCTCGACGTTGAGGATGAAGTCGCCGATGAAGACCTTGTCGTCGGGCGAGATGACCTGAGGTCCGGCGAGCTTCTTCCCGTTCACGTACGTGCCGTTGGTCGACTTCAGATCGAGGACGATGATCTTTCCGTCCTTCACGACGATCTTGGTGTGCTTCTTTGAGATGTTCCCCTTGGGCAGGCAGATGTCGTTCTCGTCGACGCGCCCGATGGTGATCTCTTCGCACTCGAAGTCCAGCCGCTGCGTGGCTCCGCCCTTCTCGGTGAGGATGACGCTGAATGGCATTGTCGGAGCCCCCGGCGGGGACAGAGTACTTAGAGAGGGGGCGCAGATCAAAGCGCCAGGCCAAAAGCGACTACGTAGCCGCATACCCGCGCCTGCGGCGCGGGAGCAGCTAATCAAACACCGAGAATGACACCGAGTCCTCGGCGTCCTTGTAGAGCTTGCGCGCTCCGTCGAGCAGCTCGTTCGCCTTCTCCGTCCCGGGCGAGATCAAGCGCGGAGTCACGTAGATGGCGAGCTCGGTCTTCCGCTCGACGAAGCTGCGGCTCTTGAACAGCTCGCCGAGGATGGGAATGTGCCCGAGCAGAGGCACTTTCGAGACCTCCTTGTCCTCGCTGTAGTTGAACAGCCCGCTGAGGACGATGGTCTCCCCGTCCTTGACGGTCACGCTGGTCTTCACCTCCCGGACGCGAAGTCCCGGCATGTCGAAGCCGTTGGCGCGGACGGCGATGCTCCGGTCGATGTCGCTCACTTCGGCATGGATCTCGGCCGCGATGTTGCCGCTCCTGTCGGCCGTGGGCGTGATGTCGAGCAGGATGCCGAACTTCTTGAACTCCACCGAGGACTGGCTCTGCGTGACCATGACGATGGGGATCTCGCCGCCCGCGGCGAACTGCGCCTTCTCGCCGCTGGCGCAGACGAGCCGTGGCTGGCTCAGCACCCGGACGGCTCCCTTGTCGAAGCGCGCGCCCGCCGAGAAGTCCGTCGCGGCGGACGCGCTCACGCTCACGCTCGCCGACTTCTGCGTCTGCCCGGAATCGAGGCCGGCGATGGGGTGGATGATGGCGACAGTCGCCGTCGCTCCTTCTCCGGTGGACACCAGCGCGGCAGGCGGTTTGATCCCGACCGCCTTGGTGCCGCCGGAGCTGGCCTCCACGAAATCCACCTCCACCAGGATGATCTTCTTCGCGCCGACGGTGACCAGGTTTTCCGCCTTCTCCGCTGCGGAGCGCGCGATCAGATCGAGCTTGCGCAGGTCGTCCTTCGACTCCACCGAGCCTTCGAGGACCAGCGTGTTCCCGAGGACGCCGGCGGATACGCCGCGAAGGCCGTGGCGCTGCAGGGCCCGGTTCAGCGCTTCGGCGGCGGCCCTCCGCGCGTTCCCGCTCGGGCGGACGAAGGACGTCACTTGCGGGTAGAGCTGGGTCAGCTGTTGGACGCGCTCGTAGTCGTCGCCGGTGAGCGTCTCTCCTTCGATGACCACCCGGTCGCCGACCACCCGGACGTGGATGCCCTCTCGCTCGCCCAGCAGCGCGCGCACTTCGCTCATCAGATCCTTGGGGTCCTGCCTGCGGACCACGACCAGATAGCTGAGGCGCGAGTCGTTGGTGCGCCAGATCAGCAGGGAGGTGCGGCCCTCTCCCACGCCGGTGATCAGCAGCTCGCCCCCGCCGCCGATCTGCTTGACGTCGGCGATCTCCGGCTCGCCGATGGCGACGCGGGCCACGTTGCCGGGCTGGATCACTTTCTGCTGCCCGACGCCGAGCGTGATGATGGCGCCATCGGGCTGACCGGCGGCGGTCGCGGCAAAGAGCAGGGCAAGGATCGGCAGTCGTCGCATCTCGCCGGATAGCGTGGCAGAACCGGCGAGTGGCGACCATCGGTCAGAAGAGCGGGGCCCCCATGAGGAATGCCCAGGCGGTGCCCGCGGCGATGGCGACGCCGTAGGGAACCGACCTCGGGCGCGGATGACCGACGGCCTTGGCCGCCAGAATCCAAGACAAAGCGAGGACGCCGCCCGCGACGGCCACGTCGAGCAGCACCGCGAGCGAGAACGGCCATCCGGCGGCGGCGCCCGAAACCAGGCCGGCGATCGCCATCAGCTTCACGTCCCCCGCGCCCATCCAGCCGCGCCACATCGCGAGCGCGAGGGGAGCGGCGCAGACGAGGGCGCCTAACGCGGATTCCAGGAGCAGCGTTCGCCCGCCCAGCCAGAGCAGGCAGATAGCGATCACCAGCAGGGCCGGGTAGGTGACCGCATTGGGGACGCGGCGCTGCCGCAGGTCAGTGACGGCGCTGATCGCGAGCGCGGCGCAGAGCGTAGCGAGCGCGATCTGTGCCGGGAGGGGAGCGTCGGCGAGATCGCGCAATCGACTCACGCGGTTGACCCTGGAGCTCAATCCCTGAACGCGCAGGTCAGCTTCTCTGCGCACACGTAGTACTCGTCGCCGTCCTGGATCTGCCGCCGGGTCAGCCGCCGCTTCTCGAACCAGGTCCCGTTCGAGGAGCCGAGGTCCTCGATGAACCAGGCATCTCCCTCACGGACGATGGCGGCGTGCTCGCGGCTCACCTTTCCCGAGTTGATGACCAGGTCGCAGTGCTTGCCCCGCCCGATCAGGAACCGGTCCTTCTGCACACGCCCGATCTCCTCTCCGTCACCGGCGAGCAGCACGATGGTGCGGCCGGCCGCAGCGGCCTGAACCGCCTCCTGGGCGCGCCCGCTCAGGATGGAGGTGCGCGGCCGCGGGGGTCCTGCGACGCCCGGCAGATCCAAGCTCGTCGCCCCCGAGTCGTCCGTGGTCTCGTTCGACGGATCGGCATGGCCCGGCGCGGTTGGAATGGCAACCCGGCGCGGCCGCTCTTCCGGGGGAGGCGCCATGCGCAGGCGCCCCGAATCGGTGAGGGCGGATCTGGGGACGAGCTTCTGCAGATCGGCCGGCAGGAGGAATCCGTTCAACCGCGCGAAGGTGTACAGCGCCTGGTTGATCAGCGCCTCGCGGTCGCCTCCCATCTCGGCCGCCATGCTGGAAAACGTCTCCCAGAGATGGTCGGCGATCAGCAGGGTACGGGGCGTCCTGGCGCGTTCATCGGTCATGGTCGGGATTCAGTGTAGCGGACCCGCCAGCTCGGGAACAGACCTCTCATGTCTGTACAGCCTGAAGGCAATAGTCGCCAAGCCGCCTTTGGCCGCCGCGGCTAGTGATAACCCACGACGCCCGTCGCCGTCGTTGAGAGCACGAGCGCAGGATCGGCCTGCAGTACTTCGTTGCTTCCCGTCAGCGAAGTGAACACCAGGCTTGGCAACCGCCGGGAGCTGTAGGGATAGACCACCGTTGCCAGGCCAGCCGCCGCGGTGCTGTCGGCGTAGGCGACCGGCAGGTATCCGCTGCCTATGTTCCATCCGGGCGCAGACGTTGAGCCGAAGGCCGAACCTGGGGTGACCGGGATGGGCCCGGAGAGCTGGAACGAGAACGCGACGTTGTTCGCACTCGCCGCCTGCGGCAGCTTCGGCGGGACGGTGGTCGGGTCGCCGGGATCGTAGGTCGAGCGCGGATAATCGAACCGTTGCTGGTGCACGAGAAATTTGCCCCCCTCCGCGACACGGCCGTTGACGGTGAGCCGCGCCGCCTCCGGGTCTCCGGTTTTTCCTTCCAGGACCAGCCATGGCTGGGTCCCTGCCGTGCGCACCTCTGCGACCGCTCCGAAACCTCCGCTGCACGCCTCCGGATGGAAGACCGCTGACCCCGCGGGCCTGTACACGATGCTCGAGATCTGCAGATCGAGATGGTCCGGCTGCACGTCGGCGATCGTCAGCTCGAAGCGCAGGGGGTTCTGCGCCTCGGAGCTCACCATGTCCTGGCAGGGCTGCGAGGTATCGGCGGCCAGCGAGACCGCCGCGAACGACACCACGTCGCCCGCGCCGAGCGCGATCGCGGGGTCGTCGCGCCAGGTTGCAAGGTCCGCCGGCGTCGTGGTGAACCGCAGGATGTCGGCCCCGGCGCGAGTCACCGCGCCGGCGCGCCGCTCCAGCCCGGGGATGCGCGAATGCCAGACGACGCGCCAGGATCCGCGGTGCGTCACGCCCGGCTCGAACGTGCTGGTGTCGACGGTGAGAACCGGTGGGCTCGTGACCACCGGGCTGTAGAACGGGACTGAGTCGAGAGTCGGCGTGAGGCCGGCGTCGTTCGCGAGCGTGTACCGGTTGTAGTTCACCAATCGGCGATTCGGGACGTCGATGAAGTAGGTGATGCCGTCGGTGGCGCTGACCACTGCGAGCAGCCCGAAGAGCTGGACGGACGATGGGGTCGAAGTGGTCGGTTGTCCGACGTAGAGGCGGGTGCAGGGGGGAGCCGTGCAGATGTTGACGACATCCGGCGGGAGCGGCCCCGGCCGCGGCTTGATCGCGCGCAGGAACGTTCCTTCGCGTGTCAGCCCCTTGGCCGGAAGCGAGATCGGCTGCATCGGCTCCGCGACATCCTTCGTCGGGTCGAACGGAGGAATGGGAACGATCCCCCTCAGCACCAGTCCACGCCCCGTCCCGGCGAAGAGCACCCCTCCGGTATCGAGCTCCCGGCCTGGCTGCGCCGTCGCGAGCGGCTCGACGACCATCATCAGCAGCTCGCCCGCGGGCCGCGTCCGCGTCTGGCCGCTCGCGTCCTGGTCGTACCAGCGCGGGCTCAGGGCGACGGACCGCACCTGGCGCCCGCCGGCGGTGAATCGGTCGACCGTGCAGGGTCCCCCCGCAACGCTGGCGGTCTGGATCGAGACCACGCCGTCGCCGGCCCCGTCGGCCACGAACACCTGCGCATCGTCGCCGGGAACCACCGCGAGCTTCGTCGGGACCACGGGGTCGAGCGTGCAACGTGCGCGGATCGAGGGAACCTGCGCAAAGCCCCCGGCGTCCAGGCCGACGTCGAGCACCACCAGCTCCGAGCGGGTGGCGACGAAAGCGGTCACGGTGCGCGCTGGGGGCGCGCTCACCTCGATGTCGAGCTCGGGATCGACGGGATTGGCGGCGACGACGTCCACGAGCTGGCTTTCGAGCGTCCCCCCGTCCGGTGCCGGGCCTGCGAGGTCGAGGTGCAGGACGGGGCGCGGCGCGCCGCCTGTCGACTGCGTCTCGATCAAGGTGCGCGCGTCGACGATCCCCAGGCTGGAATCGGCCCCGGTCACCAGCGCCACGCCCGCGGAGCTTCCGTCGGCGCGGCTGAGCCGCACGCCGGCGATCCGCATCGGCCGCTCACCCGTCTCGAGGGTCGTGGGGAATACCCGGATCGGAGCGGGCACGAACTGGCGGTCCTGGTTGGTTGGACAGGTATCCGCCGGATCGATGCCGCCGTCGAGCAGCAGCGGGCCGTTGCAGAGTTGCAGGGCGCGCAGCCCGTCGCGTCCGGTGTTGGCGATGAACATCACGTCGCGATCACCCGCTCCGGTGGCGGCGAGGCCGGTCGGAGCATTGAGCTGGCCTACGCCCACCGTCGACGCGTTCGTCGAGCAGGCGATGGCGAGAAGCGGCAGGAGCAGCAGCGCTCGATTCATCAAGGGCAGCTCCCGGCGAGGGCGCGAAGGGCCGTCTTCGAGGGAGCGTCCTTGGGCACCTCGATGAGGGCGAGCCGGCAGTTCCCGAACACGCTCACGGCGAGGCATGCGGAGGCAGGCTTCGAGGCGGGGCAGTCGATCTGCTGGATGTTGAAGGGCGAATCGCCCAGCCGGCCCACCTGCGCCACCACTTCGTCCGTCCCGGTATCGAAGATGGAGACTGCGCCGAGCCGTTCCGCCACGATGGCGAGCAGCGGCGGGGCGGTGCCGCGATCGATGCGGACCATGTCGGACGGCGAGACGGGCAGTGGAACGATCTCGCGGACGCGGGGTGCGATGGAAGGTTGCGCGGGAAGCTCGATCACCACCAGGGAATCGGGATTGCGCATCGTGGCCCAGAGCGTCGCCGGCGGTGCGGAGAGGGTGGCGGGCGGGTCGGGAACGTCGAGCAGAAGCTGGGTCGTGTACGTGCTGAGCACGTCGGCGCGCAGGTCGAGGAGGTACAGCGCCGCCGCGCTTCCGGCGTCGACATTGAGGATGCGGAGAAAGTTGCTCACGACGCCGATGCAGAGTCCGGTGCCCGGCTCGCCCGCGCCGAAGGCCGTCGATCTCTGGTAGCACCCGCTCAGGTAGAGCTGCCGGCGCATCCCGTCGAAGACCATGGGGCCGACTCCGTACCCGCCGTCGATGAAAAATGACCCCGCCTGCATCGTGAAGAGCAGCTGCGAAGGATCCTGCATGCTCAGCGCGGCGACCGCCGTGCTGCTGATGATGACTCCGCCGCTGATGGCGTCGATGTGGGGAATGATCGACGAGACGAAGAGGACGCTCTGCGCGGCCTTTCCAGGCAGCACGCTGTTGCCGGCGGCGATGGCGTAAGGCCCGTCGACGCCCGCCGACCGGAGATCGATGATGCCGGCGCGGCAATCCTTGCGCGCGTCGTCGCCCGCGTTGGCCGGGCAACCGAGGGACCCGCCGGGGCCGACGCGCACGGCGTTGATCTTCCCGCTGTCTCGAGACCCGGTGTATGCGGCCGTCTTGTCGGTGTTGAGGACCAGTGGCCCCGCGTAGTTGCCGATCATGACGGCGTCGGCGAAGAACTGCGCCGGCTGGATCGGCGCGGTGCAGGCGGGATCCGGGTTGACGACGTCGCAGTCCAGGTTCGAGGAGAGCAAGCCGTCCAAGGCCTCGCGCCTGACGCTGACGACGGTGCCGCCCTCGAAGGCACGGTTGAAGTTGCCGTTCGCGACCAGCAGCACTCCCCCGCCGGCTTTCGCCATTCCCGTGGGAAAGAAGAGCCGCGTGGGCTGCGGTCCGTTCGGACCGAACGGCGGAGGCAGCAGCTCGGGCGGGTTGGTGTTGCAGCCCAGCAGCAGCGCCGCCGCGACGATCGCGCTCTTCTTCATGCGAGCGGCCTTCCTAGGTCCGCTCGCCCGCGGGGTCAAGACGATTTCTCGACCTGCAGACGGGAGAAGTCGGCGAGAGGAGCAAAAAGCTCGTGCAATGCGCGCAGCAGCGCGAGCCGGTTGTCGCGCTGCGCGGCGTCGGGATCCATGACCATCACCTCGTCGAAGAGGCGGTCGACCACCGGCCGCAACTCGGCGAGCGCGGCGTACGCGGCGAGATAGTCCTCCTTCTCCGCGAGGGCAGCCGAGACGCGCGCGCGGCCCTGCTCGAGCGCGGCGGCGAGCGCCTTCTCCGACGGCGTCTTGCAGAGCCGCTCCTGGAACCCGACCGGAGCGATGCCCTTTTGCTGCGCTTGCAACAGGATGTTGCCGATCCGCTTGAAGGCCGAGGCGGTCGCCTCGAACTGCGCGCGGCTCTTCTCCCGCACCATCTGCAGGGCGGTGAGGCGCTTTTCCAGCGCGACCAGGTCGCGGGCGCCGGTATGCAGCACCGCCTGGATGGAATCGGGTTGCGCGCGCTCGCGGAGGACCACCTCGAGCCTCGCGAGCAGGAACTGCCACACCCGCTCGCGGATGTTCCGATCGTCCTTCCCGTGCAGCTTCTGCGCCGCGCGCAGCGCTTCATCCATGTCGAAACGGTAGCCGCGGGCGAGGGTCACGCGCAGGATCCCGAGTGCGGCGCGCCGCAAGCCGAACGGGTCGGCGGTGCCGGTCGGCTCTTTTCCCAGCCCGAACAGGCCGGCGAGGAGGTCGAGCCGGTCGGCGATGCCGAGGAGCGCCCCGACGTCTCCCGAAGGCAGCCGGTCCTCCGCGCCGCGCGGCAGATAGTGCTCGAAGATCGCGTCGGCCACGGCAGGCTCGACTCCTTCGTGCAGCGCGTAGACGCGGCCCATGGCACCCTGCAGCTCCGGGAACTCGCCGACCATGCCGGTGGTGAGGTCCGCCTTGCACAGCTCGGCCGCCTCCGCGAGCTGGCGGGGATCGCCGCGGCCCGTCGCTCCGTGCAGCCAGAGGGAAAGCTCGCGCAGGCGCTGGACCCGCTCGAGCTCGGTGCCCAGCCCCTGCAGAAAGGTGCGCCGGCCCAGCTTCTCCAACCGCGAGCGGAGCGGGACCTTGCGGTCCTCGTCGAAGAAGAACTTGCCGTCGGAAAGGCGCGCGCGCAGGACGCGCTCGTAGCCTCGGCGGCTCACCGCGGGGTCGCGCACCTTGGTGTTCGAGATCGCCACGAATGCCGGGAGGAGCTCGCCCTTCTCGTTCTGCACCGCGAAATACTTCTGGTGGCCGCGCATCTCGGAGACGAGCACCTCCTGCGGTAGCTGGAGGAATTCCTTCTCGAAATATCCTGCGACGCCGAACGGCTCCTCGACCAGCCCGGTCACGGTCTCGAGGAGCTCGGGGTCGGGGCGCGGAACGCCTCCCGCCTCGCGGGCGGCGCGCGCCACCTCCTCGGAGATCCGCAGGCTGCGCTCCGCCCAGTCGGCGAGGACGTGCGCCTTGCGCAGCGCCTTGACGTAGTCCGGGGCGGAGGGGAGAGGGAATTCGCCTGGCGCCGCGAACCGGTGGCCGCGCGTCTTCGGCGCGCTGGAGACGTCTGCGAATTTCACCTCCAGCGGCTTGCCGTCCAGGGTGGCGGCGATCCAGTGCACCGGGCGGGCAAAAGCATCGGTCTCCAGCGAATCCCAGCGCATCGACTTGCGGAAGGGGATGCCGCGGATGATCCGCTCGAGGATGGGCGGCAGCGCCTCCAGGGCGGCATGCCCTCGGACATGCTGCTCGACGACGACGCGGTCGCCCTCGATCTGCAGCGCCTCGAGCGGGACACCCGCCTTGCGGGCGAACCCCTCCGCCGCCTTGGTCCACTTGCCGTCCTGCTTCGCCTGCTTCGCCGGCGGACCGGAGAGCTTCTTGCGGATGTCGGGCGCCCTCTGGGCGATGGCGGTGACGATCAGCGCCAGCCGGCGCGGTGTCGCGAAGGTGGAGATGTTCGCGCGCTGGGCCTCGCCTTCGCCGTTCAGACGGGCGTCGTCGAGCGCCTTGTTGATCTCCGCGGCCATCCACTCCAGCGCCGGTTTCTGGAAGCTCGCCGGAAGCTCTTCGGTGCCGATCTCGAACACCAGGTCCATGTCAACGACGCTCCGCCCGGCGACGCTCCGCGGGGCCGCCGCGCACGGGCTGGTCCGCGAGCAGCTCGGCATGGCGGGCCAGCTCCTTCTCGGCGAGGGCGCGATCGGCGAGCGAAGGGAACTTCATCCGCGCGCGCGTCGCCAGGTACAGCTTCGCGCAGTCGTGGGCGAGCCGGCGGACCCGCAGGATGTACCCTTGCCGCTCGGTCACGCTGATGGCGCCGCGCGCGTCGAGCAGGTTGAAGGTATGCGAGCACTTCAGGCAGTAATCGTACGCGGGAAGCGGAAGCTTCCTCTCGACCAGGCGCCGGCACTCGTTCTCGTACTCGTCGAAGAGGCGCAGGAGCCGGTCGGGATCGCTCGCGTGGAA
>VBKQ01000098.1 GCA_005879505.1 Deltaproteobacteria bacterium | reverse complement strand
GCGGCGGAGAAACCCGCAACCTAGGTATCACCGAGCGGCCGGCTTGCTATGCTGAGCGCCCGGATGAGCCGCCACGCGCATCGGGCAACGTCGACGCATCCTCTGACCCGCCGCCGGCTGACGGCGCGGGAGATGGAAACCAGGGCCGCGGCCGTGCAGGCGGTCGCGCCCGCCGCGCCGTTGCCGCCCGGAGAGGCGATGGCGATGCTGGCGCGCCGCGGCTTCCGTCCCGAGCTGGGCCGGCCCGACCTCCCCTTCCCGCGAGAGCTGGATGCGGATACCGCCGAGCGACTCACGGGGCGGCTCAGCCACTATTCCTTCCGCCTCTTCCTGCGCGGAGCGATCCAACGCCGGGGCGACTTCGCACCGGGAGAGGCGACGCGCTATCTCACCGTTGCCCAGGAGAAGTCGCTCGCGGACGCGCTCGTCGAGCTGGGGCTCCTGGTCCGAACGCCGCGCGCCCGCTACCGCTTCGTCCATCGGGCCACCAGCTTCGGTCCGACCCTCGAGTGGTACGTGGCGCGCGAGCTGCGCCGGCGCCTGGGCTGCGACGTCGCCACCGGCGTGAAGTTCCGCGCGCCAGGGCTGGGGGGCGATCTCGACGTCATCGCCGCGCTCGAGGGCAAGCTCATCTACCTGGAGCTGAAGTCCTCGCCGCCCAAGCACCTGACGCCAGGCGAGGTGGCGGCGTTCTTCGCCCGCGTGCGCCGGCTGCGCCCGGACGTGGCGGTCTTTGCCATGGACACCTCGCTGCGGCTCTCCGACCGGGTCCTGCCGTTGCTCACGGCCGGGCTCGATCCGAAGTGCGCGCCGCCCCGGCGCATCGAGCGGGACCTCTGGATGCTCACGCCGCACCTGTACGCGGTGAGCGCCAAGGCCGACCTCGTCGCCAACATCTGCCGCGTCGTCGGCGAGGGTCTGGTTGCGCTCGGGCCGTCGCATTGACTGGAGTCGCAGCGCTTGCGGCGCCGTATACTCGGCGAGATGCTCATCGTCGAAGGCGAGCTGGAGAGGCCGCGCTCGATCGATCCATCGGAGCTACGCCGGCTGCCGGCGCAGATCGACGATGTCTCGGCGCTGGTGCCGGGCCGCGACGGCTCCGCGGTCTGGCTGCGCGACGTCCTCGCGCAGTGCGGGCTGAAGCCCTCGGCGCGGTTCGCTACGCTCGCCTCGGGCGACGGCAAGTTCGCCATCTCGGTCCCGCTGCCACCGCTGCTGGAGCGGGCGATGCTGGTGTACCGCAAGGGCGATGCGCCGCTGCCGGTGGCGAAGGGCGGACCGGTGCGCCTGCTGCTCGCGGGCAAGGTCGAATGCGAGGCGCCGGACATCGACGCCTGCGCGATGGTCAAAGGCCTCGGCCGCATCCGCGTCACGGCCGGGAAGGAGCCTGACGTCGGCCACGTGCACCATTGACGTCTCCGTCATGCTCCGGACGGGTGCGGGTCCCGAAATCCCAATGAGCAGCTAGCGCTTCACCGCGCGCCGCTGCGCGAACTGGTAGACGAACGCCTCCTGGCCCGGCGCCGTGGCCGCACCCGGCCGGCCTTCGCGCACCAGCTCGATCGCCCGCCGCGGGTGCACGCCGGCGCCGACGAGGCAGCAAGCGGCGAGGGTGCCGCTCCGGCCGATCCCCGCATGGCAGTGGATCACGACGGTCCGTCCCGCAGCGAGGTGGTCGAGGACGCGTCCCACGAGCTGGGCTACCTCGCCGATGTCCGAGGGTGCCGTGTCGTCGCGGATCGGAAGCCAGAGCGTCTCCAGGCCGGCGCTCCGCACCCCATCGAGCAGACCGCCGAGGCCGATCCTCCCCATCTCCTCTTCCTCGAGCAGCGTGACCAGGACGCCTGCCCCGCAGGTGTCCCGAAGACAGGCGAGATCGGTTCCGAGCCTCTGGTCAGGCCCGAGCCGCGAATCGTGCGGCCACCGTCCGGGAGCGGGAGAGAAACCAAGCCGGCCAGGAAGACCGTGCGCCTGCTGGGGAAGGAAGGCGACGGGCGGGTTCTCGTACAGGTTCATGGCACCAATGGTAGGCAGGAGTGCGGCCGGGTCACAGCTGTTCGCAGGGAATGTGCTAGCCCTCGTCCGGTACATTCGGAGCATGAACGCATCCGGTTCCGTCGTGGGGTGCTCCACATGCGGTGCTTTGTATACGCCCGCTGCAGGAGACGATGGTGTCTGCCCGACGTGCAGCAGCATTCTTCCGGTCGAGCAGCCGCCCCGGCCGGCGCGTCCCGCTGGGCCGAACCTCCGCTCCATTCCCGGGCGGCCCCAGGCAAAGAGCTTCGACGTGGACTTTGATGAGGCTACGCGGCCCCGCAGACGCGCCAGCAGACGCGGTCTGCGGCGCATCGCGATCGGAGCCGTAGCCGCGGCGCTGGTCGCGGGTATCGGCGCGACAATCGTCACGCGGCCGCGGCCGCTGATGCAGGCGTGGACCTCCATACGGCGCCATTCGCCGGCGGAGGCGTGGACCGCGGTCCGGCACTTCGCTTTGAACGCGTGGGCCACCGTCCGGCCCCACCTGCCATTCCTCGAGGAGTCACGGGCCGAGCGGAGCGCGTCAGCCTCGCCCTCGACACGAGAGACGACCGCGTCGCGAGGGACTCACCGGCGCTCGCAGCACGGCAAGGGGAAGCGGAGCGGCGACGACTGAGCACGGTCTGTCGTCGCGCTGCATTGCCGAGGATCGCAGCGAGGCCGTAAAGCCTTGCGATCCTTGGCTTAACGTGCCTTTCCTAGCCCATCAGTAGCGGGCGAGTAGGCGGTCGTTTTTTCCATCCGTCCGAATTTCTCCCTGGCTGCGCACCTTCGCTCCTGCGAAGCGAAAAGGAGATCCCGATGCCGTTCGTGAACGTTGGCAAGGAGAATTCCGGCAACATCGACCTCTACTACGAGGACCACGGCGCGGGTAAGCCGGTCGTGCTGATTCACGGCTGGCCGCTGAGCGGCGCCTCCTGGGAGAAGCAGCTCCCGGTCCTGTTGGAAGCGGGGTACCGCGTCATCACCTACGACCGCCGGGGATTCGGCCACTCCAGCCAGCCGACGTCAGGATACGACTACGATACGTTCGCCGAGGACCTGAACAAGCTGATGACGAAGCTCGAGCTGCGCGACGTCGCCCTCGTCGGTTTCTCGATGGGAGGTGGCGAGGTGGCCCGCTATCTCGGCACCTACGGCTCCGACCGCGTGCAGAAGGCCGCCTTTCTCGCTTCCGTTCCGCCATTCCTGCTGAAGACGCAGGACAACCCTGCGGGCGTGGACGGCGGCGTCTTCGATGGCATCAAGAAGGCGATCGCCGCCGATCGGCCGGCGTTCCTCTCCAAGTTCCTCGCCGACTTCTACAATGTCGACGTCCTGCGCGGTGAGCGCATCAGCGACCAGGCCGTCCAGGCCAGCTGGAACGTGGCAGCCGGCGCGTCGCCCAAAGGCAGTCTGGATTGCGTCTCGGCCTGGTATACCGACTTCCGCAAGGATCTGCCGCGCATCAATGTGCCCACGCTCGTCGTTCACGGCGATTCCGACCGCATCCTGCCGATCGAGGTCACCGGCAAGCGTACGCAGGAGGCGGTCAAGGGAAGCCGGCTCGTGGTGGTGAAGGGCGGACCGCATGGCCTGAACTGGACGCATGCGGAGCAGGTCAACCGGGAGCTGCTCGACTTCCTCCGACAGGGACGTTGACGGCAGGCGGCGCCCTGCGCCGATCCGCACGCCGGAGGAAGTCCCGCAGGTAGGCGGCTGTCCGCGACTCGCGCGCGCGGGCGACCTCCTCCGGAGTGCCCCAGGCGACGACGCGGCCACCTTGCTCGCCGCCTTCGGGACCGAGGTCGATCACGCAGTCCGCGGCCGCGACGACGTCCAGGTTGTGCTCGATGACGATGACGGTATCGCCCCGGTCCACGAGCCGCTGCAGCGCGGTGACGAGCTTTGCGACGTCCGCCATGTGCAGCCCCGTCGTGGGCTCGTCGAGCACGAAGACGGACCGCCCGAAGGCGGGCGAGGCGAGCTCGGCGGCCAGCTTGATCCGCTGCGCTTCGCCACCGGAAAGCGTCGGGCTCGGCTGCCCGAGCTGGAGATACCCGAGCCCGATCTCCGAGAGGAAGTCGAGCGGCCGCCGCACCGGAGGGAATGGCGCGAAGAACTCGCGGCCTTCGTCGACCGTCATGGCGAGAACGTCGGCGACGGATTTTCCCTTCAGCGTGACGGCGAGCGTATCCGCGTTGTAGCGGCGGCCCGCGCAGATCTCGCAACCGACGTAGACCTCCGGCAGGAGCGACATCGTCACGCGGAGCCGCCCCTGGCCCTCGCACTTCTCGCAGCGGCCGCCGGAAACGTTGAATGAGAAGCGCCCGGCGCGATAGCCGCGGGCCCGTGCGTCCGCCGTCGTCGCGAACAGCCCGCGGATGGCGTCCATTACGCCTACGTACGTGGCCGGCACCGAGCGTGGAGTGCGGCCGATGGGCGACTCGTCCACCTCCAGCGCGCGTGGAGCGTGCTCCCAGCCGCGCAGATCGGCGATGCCCGCCGGCAGCGGGTCCCGCGCGATCCGCGCCCTCAAGGCGCGGTACAGCACGTCGCGGACCAGCGTGGACTTGCCCGAACCGGAGACGCCGGTGACGCAGACGAGCCGGCCGAGCGGGAATTCGACGGTGAGGTCATGGAGATTGTGGAGACGGGCGCCCCTGACCGTGAGCCGGGGCGACGTATCGAGCGGCCGCCTCGGCCAGACGGCGCGGTCGCCGCGACCTCGCAGCCAGAGGCCCGTCATGGACTCCGGCGCGGAGGCGATGGCGCGCGGCGGACCCTCCGCGACAACCCTTCCGCCGGCCGGGCCGGCGCCAGGGCCGAGGTCGATGACGTGGTCGGAGGAGCGGATCACCGGCTCGTCGTGCTCGACCACGACCACCGTGTTCCCGCGGTCGCGGAGCCGGACCAGCGCGCGCAGCAGCGCCTCCGAGTCGCGCGGGTGTAGCCCCACGGTCGGCTCGTCCAGCACGTAGCAAACGCCGCGCAGGTTCGAGGCGAGCTGCGCGACGACACGGACGCGCTGCGCCTCGCCGGTGGAGAGCGTATCGGTCCCGCGGTCCAGCGTCAGGTACCCCAGCCCGAGCTCGTCGAGCATGGCGAGACGGTTCTCCAGCTCGGGGAAGATGCGCTCCTTCACTTCGGGCGGAATGGAGAGGCCCCCCAGCCACTCGAGCGCGCCGCGTACCGGGAGGGCGGCGGCTTCTCCGATGTGCCGGCCCTCGATGCGCACCGCGAGCGCTTCGGGGCGGAGTCGCGTTCCTCCGCAATCGCGGCAGGCCTCGGGCTCGGCCTCCTCGTCTTCCCACAGGGCCCCGAAGCCTTCGCAGGCAGGGCAGGCGCCGAACTTCTGCGTCCACGTGAAGAGCCGGGGGTCGGGCACCGGCAGTCCGGAGCCGCACCGTGGGCAGGCGCGGCGCGTCGAATACAAGCGATCCGGCAGGCCGCGCGCGGCAACGATGAAGCTGCCTCCGCCGAGCTCCAGCGCGCGCTCCACCGCGGTGCGAAGGCGGCCGAGCCTGCCCGGTCCGGCTGGCACGCGCTCGACCAGGGCCTCGACGTCGTGGATCTGGTACCGGTCGAGGCGCGGCGGCTGCGAAGCGCTGTGCAGGACCCCGTCGATCCGGACCTCGCGCACGCCGCGGTTCGCCGCCGCCGTGATCACCTCGCGGTGGAAGCCCTTCCGGTTGCGCACGAGCGACGCGAGCAGCGCCACCTCCTCGCCGGAGAAGTGCTCCGCGATCCGCTCGGCGAGGCCCCCCGCCTCGGCGACCTCGCCGGGGACGCCGCACTTCGGGCAGTGAACGACGCCGAGCCGCGCGAAGAGCAGCCGCAGGTAGTGGTAGACCTCCGATGCCGTGCCCGCGGTGGACATCGGCGTCCCGTGCGAGAGCTTCTGCTCCAGGGCGACCGTGGGAGGCAGGCTCTCCACGCGGTCCACCTCCGGCCTCGCCAGCGGCCGCACGAACTGCCGCGCGTAGGTCGGCAGGCAGTCCAGGAAACGGCGCTGGCCCTCCGCGTAGAGGACGTCGAAGGCGAGTGTCGACTTGCCGGAGCCGCTCACGCCCGTCACCGCGACCAGGCGGTCCTGGGGGATCTCGACGCGCACGTTCTGCAGGTTGTGCTCGCGCGCGCCGAGGACGCGAATGCGACCTCCGGGAGCGCCGTTCGTAGTCCGCCGCCGGGTCGTGGACGTGTCCCTCGGCGCCACGTTCGCTGACCCTCGCGCCCGCGCTGCCGGTCCCGCAAAGGCCTCTCGCAGCGACCGCCCCGTAGGCGTGTCGAGGTTCGCAACCTGCTCCGGCGTCCCCTCGCCGACTACCCGACCGCCCTCATCTCCCCCCCCGGGCCCGAGGTCCACGATCCAATCCGCCGACCTCGCCACCTGCATGTTGTGCTCGACCACCACGACGGAATTCCCCGCGTCGACCAGCCGGTGCAGCGCGCCGACGAGCTTCGACACGTCGCTCGGGTGCAGTCCGGTGGTCGGCTCGTCGAGCACCAGCAGGTGGTTGCGCGCATCGCTGGCCTGCGCCAGGCGGCAGGCGAGCTTCAGCCGCTGCGCCTCGCCGCCCGAGAGGGTTGGCGCTGGCTGCGACAGCGAGAGGTAGCCGAGGCCGATGTCGAGCAGCGGCCGCAGAGCCCTGAGGACGCGCGCGTCGTCCGCGAAGACTCTCGCCACCTCCTCCGCGGGCAGGTCGAGCAGCTCGGCGATGTTGAAGCCGCGGCAGCGCACCTCCAGCACTTCGGGGCGGAAGCGGCGGCCGTCGCAGCCGGGGCAGCGGATGTAGGCGTCGGGGAGGAACTGCAGCTCGACCTTCTCGTATCCGGCCCCGCGGCAATGCGGGCAGGCGCCGGCAACGGAGTTGAACGAGAACGCCGAGGGCCGCAGCCCGCGGCCGCGCGCGTCCTCGGTGGCGGCGAAGGCCTGGCGAAGCGGATCGAGCACCCCCATGTATGTCGCCGCGTTCACGCGCGCGCTGCGGCCGAGCGGCGACTGGTCGACGAGCACGGCGCCTTCGAGGAGGCCGGCGCCCTGGAGCGCCTCGCACCCGCCCGCCTCGGATTCCGGCAGGCCGAGCTGCCGGCGCAGGTTCCGGTACAGGACCTGGTCGACGAGCGTGGACTTGCCCGAGCCGGACACGCCCGTGACGCAGACGAAGAGCCCGAGCGGAACATCCACGGTCAGGTCGCGCAGGTTGTTCTCGCGGGCGCGGACGGCGCGAAGCTTCCGTCCCGGGTCCGGGCGGCGCCGCTCTTTCGGTGCCGGCATCTCGAGCCGTCCGGCGAGGAATGCGCCGGTCTGCGAGCGCGGCGCCTCGAGCAATCCGGGCAGCGGCCCCTGGTAGACCACCTCGCCGCCTTGCTTCCCAGGCCCCGGCCCGAGGTCGATCACGTGATCGGCGCTCCCGATGAGCGCCGGATCGTGCTCCACGACGACCACCGCGTTGCCCGCCGCCGCGAGCCTGCGCAGCACGCCGGCGAGCCGGCCCGCGTCGCGCGGATGCAGGCCGATGGACGGCTCGTCGAGCACGTACAAGGTGCTCGTCAGCGAGCTGCCCAGCGCGGTGGCGAGCGTGACCCTCTGCGCCTCGCCTCCGGAGAGCGTGCGCGACTGGCGCGAGAGCGTCAGGTACCCGAGCCCCACGTCGCAGAGGAAGCGGAGGCGGCCGCGGATCTCGCGCAAGAGCAGGTCCGACGCAGTGTCGTTCGCGTTCGGCTTGAAAGCGGCGAAGAACCGTTCCGCATCCGCGATAAACATCGACTCCGCGTCGGGGAGCGTCTTGCCCTCGATGCGGAACAGCAGCGCCGCCGGCTTGAGCCGCGCGCCCCGGCAGTCGGGGCAGGGCGAATAACGCCGGTAACGCGAGAGCAGGACGCGGACGTGCATCCGGTAGGTCTTCGATTCGAGCCACTCGAAGAAGCCGCCGATGCCGTACCAGCGCGTCCGCCACTGCTTGCGCCCGCCCGGGTCGCCTTCCCAGATGAGGCGGCGCGTCTCCTGGGGAAGATCGCCCCACGGCGCGTCGGCGCGGAGCCGCTGCCGCTTGAGAAACCGCAAGAGGTCCTGTTGGCAGTCGCCGTAGAAGGGCGTCTGGAACGGCTTGACGCATCCCTGGGCAATGGAGAGGCGGGGATCCGGAACGACGAGGTCGGGATCGATCTCCATCGTCCGACCGAAGCCCTTGCAGGTCTCGCAGGCGCCGACTGGATTGTTGAAGGAGAAGAGCGCGGGCGTCGGGTCGGAGTAACCCAGGTCGCATCGAGCGCAATGGAGCGCTTCGCTGAAGCGGAGCGGCTCCTCGTGGCCGTCGATGTGCAGTTCGACGCGGCCCTTGCCGTACCGGAGCGCCGACTCGAGCGAGTCGATGATGCGCTGGCGGCGGTCCCGCTCGACGCCGATGCGGTCCAGCACGACGGTGACGACGCCATCGTGCGCGCGGAGCTCCGCCTCTTCGAGGACGACGGGGCTTCCATTCTCGAGGACGCGCCGGAATCCCGTTTCTTGAAGGGTCTCCCGCAGCGCCTTCGCGCTGACGCGGCCCACGCGGCAGGGGAAGCAGAGGAGCACCTGCTTGCCCTCGGCGGCGGTGATCAGCGCGTTGAAGATCGACGATGGCGAGTCCCGCACCACGATCTGCCCACAGCTCTTGCAGTGGAGCACCGCTGCGCGCGCCCAGAGCGCGCGGAGGTAGTCGGCGATGGAGGTCATCGTGCCGACGGTGGACCGCGAAGTGCGGACCGGAGCCGTCCGGTCGATGGCCAGAGACGGCAAGACACCTTCGATCCGGTCGGCGGCAGGCCGATCGAGCCGCTCGAGGAACTGACGGGCGTACGGGCTGAACGTCTCGACGTACCGCCGGTATCCCTCGGCGTGCAGCACGTCGAAGGCAAGGCTGGACTTGCCCGCTCCGGCGACCCCGGTCACGGCCGTCACCGCCCCGACGGGCACACGGACGCCGACAGTCTTGAGATTGTTCTGTCTGGCCCCCTCAACGAGGATGAATCGACCGTCCATGGTGGGGGCGGGAAGGTAGCCGGAGTGGGCGGGCCAGTCCCGCACTTTCTTCCGCGGCCGCGCTGGTCCCCAGCGTCGACGAAGTGCTTGGGCAACCGACCCCGGGCACCCGTCAGACCGCTGCCTCGCCTTCGTGGGGAGCGGCAGGGCGAGCAGGGGAAAAAGCGAGTGAGTACGTTTCCGACCGTGGTTCTTGGTAGCCTGGGCCGAGATTCGACCCTCGACGATAACGTGCGCAGCACTCTCGCGGCGGATGTCATCGTCGCAAACGCTCCTGACCCGGTCTTCGTCTGCGATCTCCGCGGCAAGATCCTGGAAGCGAACGCGGCGGTCTCGCAGTTGCTCGGCCTTCGCCGTGACGAAGTCCTTGAACAATCCGTCTCGCGCTTTCTCAGCCCGCCGGAAACCCAGGAATTCGTCGCCGCGGTCCGCGAGGTCGTCGACCGCGGCGTGACTCGGAACCTCCGGCTCCACCCGGGCAGCGCGTCGGGCGAAGTCATCCCGACCACGTTGAACGCGTCCGCGCTGCGCGACGGAGCAGGCCGTGCCATCGGCGTCATCGGGATCCTCCGCGACATGCGGGAGCTGGACAAGGCGCGCGCGTACGCGGAGAGCCTGATCAAGAACGCCCCGGATCCGGTCTTCGTCAGCGATCTGCGAGGAAAGATCCTCCAGGCCAACGACGCAGTCTTCGAGCTCCTGGGATTCCGTCCCGACGAGGTGATCGAGCAGTCCTTGTCGCGCATCATCTCCGCCGAGGAGACGCGCGAGTTCATCGCGGCGCTGCGCGAGGTGGTGGAGCGCGGTGTGACCCGCAACGTCCGGCTGAATCCTCGCAGCGCGGCCGGCGAGGTCATTCCGACTACCCTGAACGCTTCCGCCCTCCGGGATCCCGACGGCACGGTCATCGGCGCCATCGGGATCCTGCGCGACATGCGCGCCTACGAACGGGTCGTGCGCGACCTGGAGCAATCGCGGCGCGAGCTGCGGGAGGCGGACAAGGCGAAGGACCATTTCCTGGCGATGGTCTCGCACGAGCTGCGCACGCCGCTCACGGCGATGCTGGGATGGGCCCGCGTGCTGCGGGTCGGATTCCAGGATGCGGTCCGCGCCGCACGAGGGCTTGAGGTGATCGAGCGGAACACGAAACTCCTTGCGCAACTGATCGAGGACCTCCTCGACGTCTCGCGCATCGTCACGGGCAAGCTGCGGATTGAACGCCGACAAGTCGATCCGGTGGCCATCGTCGAGGCGGCCATCGAGGCGGTCCAGGGCGTGGCGGACGCGAAGGATATCGAGCTGCACGCCTCCCTCGATCCGGATGCTGGTCCGCTCCTTGCCGATCCCGATCGGCTGCAGCAGGTCGTCTGGAACCTCCTCTCCAATGCCATCAAGTTCAGTCCGGCGCGCGCGCGTGTCGGGATCCGGCTGGAGTGCGCCGGGTCGCTCGCGCGCATTACCGTGTCCGATGAGGGCGCAGGCATCAAGCCGGAGCTGCTGCCGCATATCTTCGATCGATTCCGACAGGGCGAACGATCATCGGGCGGCCTCGGATTGGGATTGGCCATCGTGCGCCACATCGTCGAGCTGCACGGCGGGGCCGTGCGGGCCCAGAGCGCGGGCGAACGGCAGGGCGCGACATTCACCGTGGAGCTCCCGACGCTGAACGAAACCGGCACCGTCGCCGCAGCGGCACCGCATCCCGGCGAGGGGTCCGCGCGGACGCGGCTGGCGCCGCTCCAAGGGGCCAGGCTGCTGGTCGTCGACGACGACACGGATACCCGGGAACTGTTGAGCATGATCCTGCAGGAGGCCGGAGCCGACGTGACCACCGCCGGGTCCGCCAACGAGGGGCTCGCGGCATTCGAGCGGCAGCGGCCCGATGTCCTCGTCAGCGACATCGGGATGCCGGGTTCCAGGCGCATCTGCCCAAGCCGATTGAGCCCGGCGAGCTCACCGCGCTGATCGCGCGACTCATCGGGTAACGGCAAGCGCAAGGCGCCGCGACTCGTCCGCGTGCCTCAGCGCCTCTTCTCGTGCCGGGCGAGGCACGTGGCCCCGCTGGCCGGTGACGCGCTTTGACAGCCCATTTTGGAGTAGAAGCTCCCTTTGATGCCGAAGAAGCTGCAGTTCGACCTGGAAGAGCTCCGCTGGGCGTTCGAGGATCAGAGCGGCGAATTCTCCTGGGTGCTCGACACCGAAACGGGGATGGTGCTCCGCCTCTGTGAGGAAGAAGAAGAGGAGCTGCCGCTGCCGATCGAGGAGATCGAGGAGGATTCTACCGGCCGGTTCCTGGCCATCGAGCCGGAGGACTCGCACGAGGGCCACCGCGACATGCAGGAATTCATCGGGAGAACGCTGGTTCCATTTCCAGCAGGAGCGCCTCTTCGGGAGGATCCGCGACTGGCTGGAGGCGAACGGGATCGAGGGGCCGGAATAGATTCGGCGTTTTTTGTCGCACCGATTCGCTACACATTCCGAAACGTGAATTCGACCCTCGGGCCGCAGTCCATGGCGGCATGTGGCGGATGGTCTGTCTCGGCGTGTTGGCCTCCTGCGCGAGCTATCGCGCACTGCCGCTGGATACGCCGCCGCCGGGACCCTCGCCGCTGGCGCTGCGATACGAGCAGAAGCGCCTCCATCTCTTCGCCTCCACGCGGGAGGACGCGCAGATCGAGGCCGTCTTTGCGTCGGATGCGACCATCGCGGCCGTGGTCTCGCGCCCCCGCGAAGGCGTGTTCGTTTCAACTGACGGAGGCTCGGACTGGACATTCGCTCAGATCGACGATCGCTTCCACGACGTGATGCTCGCCGGCGAGCTCATCGTTGGCCGTGGGGCAGCACAGCTGCATTGCTCGAAGGACGGCGGCAAGAGCTGGCGCGCCTGGGGTCCGATCCCCATCGACACCGCGGCGGTGGCGGGAGGCGCAATCCATGCCGCCGCGGGCGGACACCTGTACGTCTCGCAGGATTGCGCGCAGACCTGGAAGACGTTGACGCCGCAGATCCCTGGCGCCTGGCGCGCGCGCAGCATCGCCGTCGACCGGCAGAGCCTCTACTTGTCGGTGCGGGCCACACGCGAGACCGCGCCGCTGACGACGCTGCTGGACGGAAGCTCCGACGGGGCGCAGGCCGCCCTCTCCTTCGTCGACGATCGCGACTCGAGAAGGCCCGCCGGGGGCGACGTGTGGGTCTCGCACGACGGCGGCGCGCTCTGGCAGCGGACATCGTTGGTGCTCGACGCCTGGCTCGCCGCGCTCGACGGACAGATCTGGGCAGTCGCCGCCGATCCGATGATCGAGGGAGCGGCGCTCGTGCGGCGATCGCCTCTGCTGGCCGCGGCGCTCGACGGCCAGCTCCGCGGCGCCCGCGTCGACGCCAACGCTTTGCGCGCGTCCTTCGCATTTCCCGGTCGCGACAAGCTCCTTCGCGCGATCGCCGCGCCAGTTTTTCGCTCCGTCGACGAGGGCATGACCTGGGTGCGCATGGATGAGGCGCCCATCGGCCTGCGGATCGCGCTCGAGCGACAGCGCGCGGCTCAACCCGCGATCGAGAGGACGCCGGAGACGCCGCGCAGACCGGACCGCGGCGGCGGACGGGCCGGCGGAGGCGGACCTCCCGGCGGCGAGGGCGGCCGCGGCGGACGTCGCGGAGGCCGTCGCGGCGCGCCCTCCGGGCAACCGCCGCAGCAGGTGCAACAACCGCAGCAAGTCCAGCGCGGCCCGCGCACGGTGTCGTCCGAGACATTTTTCACGCTGCTCGACCCTCTGCGCCTTCTGGCTCGCTTCAACTCCGGCCGGGCGCTGACCGGTGTCGCCGGAGACAAGGTCCTCTACGCCTACGCGCCGGCGGAGCAGTTCTGGACCTCGCTCGTCGACGCGATGGTCGCGGAGAGCGATGCGGAGGGAGAGATCGCGCTCAGTCCCGGTACACACGGGCTAGAAAACGCTCCCGATGGAGCGTTCGAGCTCATGTTCTCTACCGACGGCGGCGCGACTTGGAACGAGCTCCCTCCCCCTGCGTTCGATGTCTTGATTCGGCAGAGAAGCATCCTTCCGTATCCCGTCGGCATTGCGGCTGCGGCACAGCAGGAGATCGTGCTGTTTGGCGGAATCGACCGCACCGGCCAGAGCTGGCGCGACGCCTGGCGCTGGGCGCAATAGCAGCTCTTCAGCGGCGGTGCTGCCGGACGACTTTGCGCCGCACCAGCGGATGCCCCCGAAACCACGGGTGCGCGTACCAGGCAAAGTGCCCCGGTCCATGGATGAAGTGCGGCCGGGGGCCGAGCCCGAACACCCACGGAGACAGTACCCAGCGCCACCCGAAAGCCGGGTAGTACACGAACATGTACGCGACCCCGCTGGTGTCGATGACGTGCGTGTACTGCTGGTCGTACGGCATCCACACCCAGCCGTATTGCGCCGTGTAGACCCATTCCCCGGGCAAGCTCGAGGGCGCGGGCGCCGTGTTCGCCGTCACCTGCGGCGGCTCGATCGGTTGCGCCGTCGGAGGTGCGGACGGCGGCGGCGGCGGCGGTTGCGATGCCGGAGGTGGAGCAGGCGGCTGCACGTCGTCCGGCGGTGACGGGGGCGGCTCCGTCTGCGCCAACGCGGGGGCGGCGAGCACGAACGAGAAAAGGAGGACGAACGTCTTCATCATGGCGGATCGGTCCTTTCGCCGAAGAGGTAGTGCCACTCCGGCGGCCGCGCAGTGCTACGCGCGGCCGGGAAACAAACCCGCAAAGTTACGAGACGTGTTCTCTAGTTGTTCGTGCAGCTGACCTGACGGCCGGGCACCGGACCGTCGGACGTGGCGGATGAGAACGTGCAGCTGACTGTCAGCACGGTCACGCCTCCTTATTGCCGTTCTTGATCTCGCTGGCTGGGATCGATTGGGTTCCCGTCAGAGTCACCTCCGCCGGGTTCTGTCCAGGCGCCTCATTCCCGCCCTGGTTCGTGCAAGTCGCCGTCGGCGTTCCCCTTGCCGTGAGCGTGACCAGCACGTCTCCGTTCCCGAGCCCGGCGAGCTCGCCTAGAGCCTCAAGGGTCAGGCCTTGGTCGATGAAACTCGGTTGGCTGTGGTCGCCCTTCAAGTGGACGCTCGCGGCAAATGCCACCGCCGTGATGGAGACTGCCAAAGTCCCGGACCAGATCGCAGGATGCTTCATCGAAGTCCTCCGTGTTCAGCTCATCGGACCACTGCATCGCCCTGGGTTCGCGACGAATTGAAGCCATGCTGTCTTTTTACAGTCCCTGCGGGGCCGACGCCTGTATCACCCGCAGGATCGGGTGTCAACAAGCGCAGGTCGCGCGACCTTCAGGGAGGGCCGTTGGGCGCGTTTGGAACGTGCACATCTGTGCCCCGCTGTTCGCGAGGCACGGGGGTCAGGGCGTCAGCACCGCGCGGAAGCGGACGCGATTCTCGATCATCTTCGCGAGAGCCTGCCCGGCCTGTTCCAGCTTGAACACCTCGATGCGCGGGCGGACGCCGGTGAGGACGCTGAAGGCGACGGTCTCCTCGGAATCGATGGCGCTGCCGCTGGGCCAACCAGCGATGGTCTTCCCGCTCAGCAAAGTGAATGCCGAGACTTTCAGCGGGTCGAACGGCGCAGCGACGATGAGGAGCTTGCCGCGCGGCTTCAACCCGTCGATCGTGCTCGCGATCGCCTCGCTGTTCGGCGCCGTGGCCAGGACCAGGTCAGCCCCTCCGAGTTTTTGCAGCGCCTCTGCGGCGGGCACCTTCTGCGTATCGATGTATTCGTGCGCGCCGAGCTGTCGGACGAGCTCCGCCTTGTCCGCGCCGCGCGAGATGGCGATGGTCCGGAAGCCCATCCGCGCAGCGAACTGGATGGCGAGGTGGCCGAGGCCGCCGATGCCCTGGACCGCTACGGTATCGCCGGGACGAGCGCCGCTGTTGCGGAGCGAGTTGTACGTGGTGATGCCCGCGCAGAGCAGCGGGGCTACCTCGACGGACTCGAGCTTCTCGGGGAGGTGCACGCCAGCTTCGTGCGGCACGACCGTGTACTCGGCATACCCGCCGTCGTAGCTGAACCCGGTGATCTTCTCCCGTTCGCAGTTGATGAAGAGGCCTTTGCGGCAGGCGTTGCAGACGAAGCAGTGGCCGCCGTGCCAGCCGACGCCCACCCGGTCGCCCTTCTGCCACTCGGTCACGTCGGCGCCGACCTTGTCGACGCGCCCGGCGATCTCGTGGCCCGGAATCCGCGGTAGCGTCAGCCCGGGAAACGCGCCGGCCTTCACGAAGGCGTCGCTGTGGCAGACTCCGCAGGCTTCGACCTTGATGCGGATCTGGCCCGAGGCGGGTTCCGGGAGCTCGCGCTCGACGAGCTCGAACGCGCCATTGGGTTTGGACACCTGTACGGCCCTCATCATCTTTGGCATAGGCCTCTCCACCCCCGCGCTTGTGCCGGGATCCCCTTGCGATGCACGGCGGGCGCAGGTGTTGCGCGGAGATCCTCACTGTGAGCGCTCGAGCGAGCGCACCTGATTCATCTTCCCGAAGTAGAAATACGAGACAGCCAGGAAGACCAGGAAAATCAGCGGATCGATGATGAACAGGACGCTGATCCTGGCATCGCCACTGGAGAAATGGGCGATGCTGGCCGAGATCAAGGTGATGGCGAAGCCGAAATAGGCGAACTCCCTGATCTTGGCCGGGACCCCCGGGATCAACAGCGCCGAGACTCCCAAGATCTTGGCGATCGTGAGCTCAGCCTTGAAGTAGCCGGGCAATCCCAGGTGGACGAAAGCTCCCTCCGGAAACGGGAAGCGGTCGATGAAGGTGAAGTTGACGATGCTGAAGATCATCACGGCACAGACGATCCCCGTGGTGATCCAGTAGATGATCCTTTCTCGTCTCGTCTTCAGGAGCATGTTACCCTCTCCTACGTACGTCAGATGGTACGGAGTAGATATTGTATGGGTTCCATATCGTCAACCGATTCGCGCGCGCCCCGGGGCCGCCGGCAGCTGACCTCCTCGATCAAGCAGTCGCTGCGGGCGCTGAGCATCCAGCTCTCCCTGCTCAACCATCAGGTGGGCGCCCGGGCCGGTCTCAACGACGTCGACCTCGATTGCCTCGATCTCGTCAACCGCTACGGTCCGCTCAGCCCGAGCGCCCTGGCAGAACGCGCCGCGCTGCACCCCGCGACCTTGACCGGGATCCTCGACAGGCTCGAGCGCGGAGGGTGGGTGGTCCGGGAACGCAGCCCCTCCGACCGCCGCGCTGTCCTCGTGCGGGCCCTGCGCGACCGGAATGCCGAGCTGGTGCGGCTCTATTCGGGGATGAACTCCTCGATGACCGAGATCTGCGCTCGATACGGAGACGCCGAGCTCGAACTGCTCGCCGACTTCCTCCGCCGCACCGTGGACGCAGGTCGAAGCGCGACCGAGAAGCTAGCCGGCGACTGAATCTCCTGCCTCTGCGGTAAGTGCCCGCTCGCCCGCCCTGCTGCTGGCGGCGATCGTCTGCTGCTTGCACGCGCCCACGCCATTCCCTAGTTTCTGCGTTCACCCAAAAAAGGAGATCCGACATGAAGACACTTCTGATCGGCATGGCTGCGGCTGGATTGGTCGGAGCCACGACTGCCCGAGCAGGGGAACAGCCCTCCACGTCCGACAAGTCGGCGGCGCAGCCCTCCACGTCCGACAAGTCGGCGGCGCAGCCCACCCAAGGCCAGCCGTCGCAGACGCAGAGCCCCGCGGGCCAGTCGATGGATAAGGCGCCTTCGAGCCAGAGCTCGACATCGTCGAGCACGACGGGTACCACGGCGAGCGCGAGCAAGGAGCTCTCCGGCGTCGTGAAGAAGGTCGACAAGGACAAGCGGTCGCTCAAGATCTCGTCCGCGACCGGCGGCGAGCAGGAGCTGAAGGTCGCCGATAGCGCGACGATCACCCGCGATGGTACCCAGTCCGGCCTTGATCAGATCAAGGAGGGCGACCAGGTACGCGCGAGCTTCGACGCGAGCGGCAATCAGGCGAGCAAGATCGAGGTGAATTCGAAGCAGAAGGCAGACACGAGCGACACGAAGACCCAGAGCAAGGAGAAGTAGTTAGCGCTGGCGAATTCGTTCGCTCGGTGGCTTCGACGGTAGCGAAGGGCGCGCTATCCTCACCCGGTGCGGATCGCGTCCCTTCTGCCGTCGGCCACCGAGATAGTCTGCGCTCTCGGCGCGCGGGCTGAGCTGGTCGGCCGGTCGCACGAATGCGATTTTCCGCCCGGCCTCGAGGACGTCGCGGTCCTCACCTCGGCGCGCGTCGGACCGCTGCCCTCAAGCAAGGCCATCGATGCTTCCGTTCGCAGCGTCCTGAGGGACGCTCTCGCCATTTATGACATCGACGTGGAAGGGCTTCGCGCCGCGCGCCCGGACGTGATCGTGACGCAGGACCTGTGCGACGTCTGCGCGGTGTCCCTCCACGACGTCCGGGCGGCGGTGGCGCGCCTCGCCAGGCAGGACGTGGCGATCGTCAACTTGCATCCCATGCGCCTGGAGGACATCTGGGGCGACATCGCGCGCACCGCTGAAGCCGTCGGACGAGCCGTGGCCGGAGCGCGGCTCGTGGCCGAGTTGCGGGCCCGGGTCGCAGACATCGCGCGCCGCGCCGCGATGGCACGGGCGCGGCCGCGGGTCGTGACCATCGAATGGATTGCGCCGGTCATGGTCGGCGGGATGTGGATGCCGGAGCTGATCGCGCTCGCGGGAGGAGAGGCGCTGGTGACGCGCCCCGGACAGCACGCGCCGACGCTGGACCGGGACGCGCTTGCCGCGCTCGATCCCGAGGTGGTGCTGGTGAAGCCGTGCGGGTTTCCGCTGCAGCGCACCGTCGAGGAACTGGATGTGCTCCGCGAGGCATTGCCGCCGGCGTGGCGGGCGCGCGTCTATCTCGCGGACGGGAACGCGTTCTTCAATCGGCCGGGGCCTCGGATCGTAGAGTCTCTCGAGATCCTGGCCGCGTGCGTGCACCCCGAGCTGTTCGAGGACTTCGCCGCGAAGCACGTGGCAAGCTTTCGGGCCGCTTACGGATAGCGTCATGCGTGCCTCCCCCGTCGAGTATCTGGGCCTGAAGCTTCGTGCGCACGAAGTGCTGCACGACGTCCCTTTGTACGACGTCTCGGTCGTGGATCTTCCGGGCGGTG
>VBKQ01000145.1 GCA_005879505.1 Deltaproteobacteria bacterium | reverse complement strand
GCCGTGTGCCTCGAGATCCGCTTGGCGATCGCCCGTGAGATTGACGCCCCGAGCCGCAACCCGTCCGCTAACCGGCGACTTCCAGATCGCGCTCTGGGCGGGCCGGCCGTGGTAATCGAACTTGCGCACGCCACCGACGTTGACCGAGAGGACCCTTGCGGTTTCAGGTGCCATTGGTTCAGATCCTTCGACAAGTGGTCGAGGACGTGCGCGTGAATCCGCGCTCTTGAACAATCCAGGTATTGCCGTCTGGGTCGGCGAAGTCGATCAAGCTGGCGTACTTTCGCCGCTCGGGGTCGACTCCTGGCGAGTAGTCCCCTTGCCAGTCGTCCGTGGACGTCTTGTGCCGAATGGGGCTGACTGCCAGCCCGTGTTCGGTCAGTTCGCGGTGGGCGGCCTCGATGTCGGTCACCACGAGGTAGGTGGTTCGAGCCCATCCTGGTGTCGCGTCAGTGATGACCTCGATGTGGTAGTCCATCGGTCACCGATTAGATGGCGATATGGGCGTCAGCTCGGGAGCTGACCTGACTGCGTCGGCTGCGACGCTGCGCTGCCGCACCTCGTCGGGGTCGAGCCCTCGGTCGATACCGTGCGGGATAACGGCTTGGCCCGGTTCGAGGGCCAGCTTCCTGCCGTCGAGGTAAACGTCCACGATGTCTGGCTCGAACGACACGAACCCCGACACGTGGGCCACCTCGGGCCATGCCTCGACGTAGGACCAGGCGGCACGCTTGTTCTGCCCGATGTCGTAGTAGCTGGCCAGGCCCTTGTACGGGCAGAACGTCTGTCCCTCGACCGGCGTCAGGGCCGACTCGTTGATGTCGTCACGGGGGACGTACCAGCGGGGCGCGAAGCCCGACTCGTAAAGCACAAGCGGGCGCCGCGTCTCGGCGATGACCCGGTTCCCGTCACGCACGACGAGGTGTCGCGAGGTCTGCCGGATGTCGTTGCGGTGGTAGAGATCCGCCGCATGACCCACGATGCGCTCGTCCTCTTCATAGAAGGCGTCCATCGATCGCCAGGCGAAGGCGACCCGGTCCCGCAACATGGTCGCGTAGCTCGGCAGGTCCGTGTACTGCCATGCAGCCCGCTGCGCATGCTTGTCCCCGACTCGAACGCTGAACCACGCCGTCGGCCCGAGATCGCGATGTCTCGTCGTGCGCGTCTCCGGCACGAGCACGCCCCCGCGGACGTGGTCCAGCGGGAAGAAAGCGACCGGGTAGCGGTCTGGCTCGTGGAGCAGTACGACGTCCTCGCTTTCGACCACCCACTGCCCGCCGAACCGCACGCGCATCCGCCGGCGAAGCGGCTCGGCGAACAGCAGCCGCTCCGGCAGCGGATCAGCCACGAGGAACTGGCCCACCGACCTGGTCGCCAAGGGTCCTTGCTGCCATGCCAAGCCCATCACCTTCTCCTTTCCTCGCCACTCGAATCGCGACCAGCAGTCGTGTCACCGGGTTCCGTTTACTCGACCCTGCTCGCTTGTGAGCCAGCCTTCTCGGTACAAGCTGCGGACCCATTTCGAGCGTGCGGATGGACGTAACCGGCATGACGAAGCTCGTGTCGCGGCGATGAGAAACCGCCGCGGAGGACTCCGCCCACGATCCCCCGCCGGGGTTCTTGCTTCGGGGTGGAAGACTCTGACTCATGACCAATGTCCTCCTCCTACTGACCCCGGGCATTGCCTGTGAACACCTGAGAACTAGCAGGTCTCACGTTACAGTGTCACCCTAGAACGCGACCTGTAACTTGTCAAGCACCGCAATCCAGGTTACACTGGTCCTTCCTTCAATGCTTCTGACACCGTGCCCATGAGACGGTCCCGCCTGAGACCGCCCGCAGAATCGCGCGCCCTGCTCTTGGCAGGTCATCCTGCGCTCGATTTTCTGAACACGCGGATGCGGGTGAATCGCGAGTTGGTGGACTTTTTGCAGAGCGACGAGGACGTGTTGCGTTGGCTCGAACAAGCCGGATTGCCTGTCGCAAAGATCCGCCCGTACACGGCTCCACTTTCCCTCGTGGATGCCGCGCGAACCCTGCGGGAGAACATCCGTTCGCTAGTAGAGAAACGAAAGGCCGGGCAGCGAGGAGATCCATCGGTCCTCAACGGCTTCCTGGCTGAGGCGAAGAGCCATCCCCGACTGGTCTGGAACAAGCCGCGCTCGCTGACAATTGAGCGAGTGAGGCGACAGGACACGCCGGCGGGGATTTTGGCACCCGTAGCAGAAGCTGCCGCTGACCTGCTGGCGACGTACGACTTTACTCTTGTGAAACGCTGTGAAGACGAGACCTGCGTACTATGGTTCTCCGATCAGACCAAATCGCACCACCGCCGTTGGTGCAGTACGGTGCTGTGCGGAAACCGCCACAAGGTTGCCGCCTACCGAAAGCGACGTCGCGCGGAAGGTGCGTGACGCGTCGACGTGGATTTGTTGTCAACGCCGATCTCAATTGGACGCTCAGGAGGCAGCTCGTTCGACCGCAGGCGCCTTGGTGTGACCCACGATGAGATCGGCTGCCTTCTGCGCCTGCGCCGCAGCGAGAACCACCATGCGCGTATTGTTCTGAAGCGCCTTCAGCCACCCGGCGATGTAGGAGGCCGACTCGGCAAGGCTCTGGCTGGCCCTCACTCCCCTTTGTAGTACAGGTAAATCTCCTGCCGGTACGGTGGCAGCGCCGGGCGGTGTGGCAGCAGCGGTTCGAGCTCGTACGACGCTGCACGCAGCCGCTCGTAACCCGCCCGCTCTAGCTCCGCCGGGCCGATGGCGTAGAACTGAGGCCCGGTGTGCGCATCCCAGAACACGAGCGTCCCCGGCGGCGAGGCCCGGAGAATTTGCGCGTTCTGCTCGGGGTTCGTTCCCAGATTCGGCCGCTCGGCCGGATCCCGTCCGAACCGGATTGACATGTACGCCTGACTGAACACGAGCCGCTTTACCGGCCGCGGATGGGCCAGGAACCAAGCGTGCATGTCGTCCACCGCCCGGGCGTCACGCGAGGATCCGTACGCGTCTACCTGGCTCAGGCAGAGCCAGGCCGCCCAGAGGAGCACCGCCGCGCCGGCCGTGAGCTGCAGCAGCGGCGGCACCTTACGCGCCCAGCCGGCCAGGAGGTTCCAGCCCGCTAGCATCGCCAGCGCTGAGGGGGGCGCCACGCACACCAGGTAGCGCGCGTAGCCGGCCGAGCCGAAGTACCCGAACCGGAACAAGACCGAGTGGAGACCCGCGACCGCCACCACCGTAGCCAAGGGCAGTGGCGCCCGCCGCCCAGTTCGGCGGCCAGTTGTGCATGATGAAGCACGGGTCCCCGGTGAGCAGGGTCGAGGCCAGCCACCACGCTGCCACCCCGGCGGCGAGCCGGATTGTCGAGAGGGCGCGCAGGAGCAACGTCCTGTCCGCGCGCGGATCGAGGGCCACGGACGCGGCCCACAGGAGCGCCACGAAGAACCCCTCCGGCCGGGCCAGCGGGAGCAGCGCCGCCACCCACATGCTCGGCCGGATCCGACCGGCCTGGTGGAGCCGTAGCGCGACCACCAGCACGAGCGCGAATAGCGGCTCGGTCATGGTGTCGGAGCAGATCAGCAGGAAGGAGGGCTGCAGGAACAGGAGCGGGACGGCCAACTCGGCGTGCTCCAAGCCGTGTGCGCGCGCGAGCTTCACGGTGTTCCAGGCCGCGGCCAGCGCGATCGCTACGGTCACGAGCTTCGCGAAAGGGTAGCCGAGCCGCGCCGGAAACGCGTAAAGCGCCGTGAACAGCGGCCGCCCCCAGACGTCCACCAGCAATTGCGGGTGCTCGACCGACCAACGCGCGAACAGGAAGTGGAAGCCGCCGTCCTGCTGATAGCTGTCCGGGTAGAGATGGACCAAGAGCGCCCCCGCCACCGCGAACGGGAGGAGCCAAAGGGCGAGGCGGACGGTCCGGCTAGGCTCCGCCGGCGCCTCGGCGTGCAGGAGGGGCGGCGCCTGGAAAACGAAAGACATGGAGCGCAGTCTCTAGCACGCTCAGCACGCGCGCCGAGGTGGACGTTCGCCCCGGCACGCGGGCCGGCGTATCGCGGACGCCAAGCGCCACCCGTCGAGCGCTCCTCAGTGGCAGCTCGATCCTGAACTTCGAGCCTTCCTCCGGGGCGCTCTGCATCGGGATCCAGCCGCCTTGCGCCTCGACGCCCTGGCGCGCCACCGACCGCCGAAGTGATGATCGCGCGCGGGTCACGGTCGAGCACGTGCGCGTGGTGCTTACCGGCGCGAGGTCATTTCGGCAAGCCGGCAACCGTTGGCG
>VBKQ01000097.1 GCA_005879505.1 Deltaproteobacteria bacterium | reverse complement strand
CGAGGTCCACGACCCCACGCGCGAGAACGTCCTCGCCCACGAGCGCGTCAACGAGACGGTGATGCGCAAGCACACGGTGATCCCGATGAGCTTCGGCACCGTGTTCAAGACGCGCGACGACATCGTCGAGCTCCTCCGATCGGCCTACGACGCCTTCCACGACGTTCTCGACAAGATGCAGGACAAGCTCGAATTCGGCCTCAAGGTCCTCTGGGATCGCGAGGTGATGGTGCGCGAGATCGAGAACCAGGACGAGGACGTGCGGCGGCTCAAGCAGGAGATCTCCGCGCAGAAGGGCTCGACCTACTTCGCCCGCATGCAGTACGGGCGTCTGGTCGACGCGGCGCTGCAGGCGCTCTCGGAGAAGTACCTGGCGGAGATCTTCGAGACGCTGCGGGACGTCGCCGTCGCCTCGCGGGCGAACAAGCCCATCGGCGACAAGATGATCATGAACGCCGCCTTCCTGGTCTCGCGCGACAAGGAGCAGGCGTTCGATCAGCGGGTGAAGGAGATCGGCGCCCGCTTCGACAAGCTCACCTTCAAGTACACGGGGCCCTGGCCGCCGTATAACTTCGTCAACATCCGCCTGAAGCTGGAGCGGGCGAAGGAGAAGTAGCCGCTTGCTGATCGTCGACAGGATGCTCCTCGGTGGGATCAAGTTCGTGCTCGGCAAGATCGCCGCGGCGGTCGATGCCGAGCTGAACGACGATTCCCGCCTGCGCGAGGAGCTGCTCGCCGCCCAGATGCGGCTCGAGCTGGGCGAGATCACCGAGGAGGAGTTCGCCCGGTTCGAGGCGGAGCTGCTGCCGCGCCTGCGCGAGATCCGCAGCCGCCAAGGCGGCGACGCGGCGCCGAGGCTGGAGTCCGGCGAGTACAAGGTGGTGGGAGTCGAGGCGACGGCGGATTTCGAGCAGGAGTGATGCTCCGCTTCTATGCGGGCAAGGGCGGCGCGGGGAAGACGACCTGCGCCGCGGCGGCTGCCCTCGCGCTCGCGCGCGGAGGAAAACGAACGCTGCTGGTCTCGACGGATCCCGCCCACTCGCTAGGCGACGCGCTGGGAGCGCGCCTCTCCGCCTCTCCGCGTCCCCTCGGGGGCAAGCTGTACGCGGCCCAGATGGATGCCGACCGCGCGCTCTCCCGCTGGCTCGGGGTGCGGGAGCGATCGTTCCGCGCCCTCGCCGCGCGGGGAACGTACCTCGATGACGAGGACATCGACTCCCTCTTCCGGCTCTCGCTGCCGGGAGTGGACGAGCTGGTCGGACTCACCGAGTTGCGGCGGCTCTCGCGCGGCTTCGATGAGGTGGTGGTGGACACCGCTCCCACGGGACACACCCTGCGCCTCCTCGCCATGCCCGCGACGCTCGCGAGGCTCGCGCAGGTCCTCGACGATCTGCAGGCCAAGCACCGCGCGCTGGCCCGATCACTCCGCGGGAGCGTTCGCCGCGACGCCGAGGACGCGCTGATCGACGAGTTGCAAGAGGAGGCGCGCTCCCTGCACGCGCTCCTCCGCTCCGCCAACGCGCAATTCCATTGGGTGATGCTGCCCGAGGAGCTGGCATTGCAGGAAACGCTCGACGGCGTCTCGGCGCTTCGGCAATCCGGCTTGCGGGTGGAGCGCCTGATCGCGAACCGGCTGACGCCAAAGGCCGATGGACCCTGCTCGCTGTGTCTCGCGCGCCGCGCGGAGGAGGCGCGCGTTCTCCAGCAAGCCCGAGCCATCGGATTGCCCATCTACGGCGTTCCGGAGCAGGCGCGCGAGCCGCGAGGGTTCCGCGACCTGAGCGCCGTCGCGCTCGCGCTGCGCGCGCCGCAGCGTTCGCAGCGAATCCGGAACTCCACCCCGCGGCGCAGCACCGCTCCGGTCGCCGACGGGGACTGGCTGGAGGACGTCGCCGGGGCGGAAGTGCGCCTCGTCTTCTTCGGCGGCAAGGGCGGCGTGGGGAAGACGACCGCAGCCGCGACCGCCGCGATCTCGATCGCGCGGCGCGGCGACCGCGTGCTGCTGCTCTCGACGGATCCCGCGCACTCGATCGGCGACGTGCTGGACACGGCGGTCGGCGACCAGGAACGCGAAATCGAGCCGCGCCTCTGGGCCCGCGAGCCCGACGCGGCCCGCGCATTCGAGCGGCGCCGCGAGAAGTACCGGACCGCCGTAGAGGAGCTCTTCGCGGCGCTGCGGGGTGGCTCTTCGTTCGACGCTCCGTACGACCGCGCGGTGATGGAGGACCTGATCGAGCTGGCCCCGCCGGGCCTCGATGAGCTCTTCGCCCTTCTCGCCGTGATCGAGGCGCTGCAGCGATATCCGGTCGTGGTGGTCGATACGGCCCCGACCGGACACGCGCTCCGGCTTCTCGAGCTGGTGGGAAAGGCCCGGGAGTGGGTGCAGGTGCTGCTGCAGATCCAGCTCAAGTACCGCCGCGTCACCGGCCTCGGCGAGCTGGCCCGCGACCTCACCGGAACCGCGCGCGAGCTGCGGGAGCTTCAGCAGTTGCTCGTCGATCCGCGGAGGTCGCGGTTCGTCGCGGTCACGCGTGCGGCCGCCCTCCCCCGGGAGGAGACTGCGCGGCTGCTCTCGGCGCTCAAGCGGCTGCGCATCGCCACGCCGGCTCTTCTGGTCAACGCGATCACACCGCCCGGCTGCTCGCGCTGCAGGCGGGCGGCCGCCGCCGAGGAGGAGGAGCTCCGGCGGCTGCGTCGGATCCGCCGTGGCTGCGCTATGCTGGGCGCGCCGTGGATCGCGCCGGCTCCGCGCGGCGGTGAAGCGCTGGCCAGGTTCGGACGGACCTGGACGAGGATGGAATGACCACCGCGACGTACCTCTACTGTCTCGTCCGATCATCCCGGGCGCCCTCGCTGCGCGGCGCACCCGCCGGCCTTCCGGGAGCGGCGCCCCTCAGGACCATCGACGCCGGCAACGGGCTCTGGCTGGTCGCCTCGGACGCACCGCTCGAACGCTATGGAGAAAAACCCATCGAGCGGGGGCTGCAAGATCTCGCCTGGGTCTCCTCTGTCGCCGTCCCGCACGAGGCGGTGGTCGAGCACCTGGCGAGGACGGGCACGGTCGTGCCGATGAAGCTGCTCACCCTGTTCCGATCGGACGAGCGGGCGCTGGAACACATCGCAAAGCAGCGCAAGCGCATCGACCGGCTGCTCCAGCGCATCGAGGGCCGCGAGGAGTGGGGAATCCGCGTGCTGCTCGACGAGGTCGCGGCCCTGCGCCGCGCGCGCGAGGAGGCGCAAACCGTCGCCGCAGGCGCGCCCGGCGCGGCATTCCTGCTGCGCAAGAAGAAGGAACACGACGCCGCGCGCGAGGTGATCGAGCACGCCCGCGATCGCGCGGACGAGCTGTTCGAGCTGCTGGCGGCGAAGGCGGACGATGCCCGGCGCCGCCCTCCGCCGCCGGGCGAGGTGGGAAAGCGCGTGCTCCTGGACGCCGCATTCCTGTTGCCGCGGCGCAAAGCGAGAGCATTCCAGGCGGCGGTGCGAGCCGAGGCGAAGCGGCTTTCCGGGCGCGACTACCAGCTCACGCTCAGCGGTCCCTGGCCGGCGTACACGTTCGTGGCCGACACGGAGCCGAAGTGAACAGCCGCAAGCGCGCTGAAGCGGAGGAGATCATCGAGCGTGCCGACGCCTCGCTGCTGGAGATCATCGATCACGTCTTGAACAAGGGCGTGATGTTGCAAGGAGAGGTGATCCTCGGCGTCGCCGGTGTCGATCTCGTCTATCTGCGCTTGAATGCGCTGCTCTGCGCGGCGGACCGGCTCTTGCCGGCACGGGACCGGAAGTGATCGGGCTGTATGCGATCGCGCTCGGTGCGCCGCCCGAACTGACCGGGGCGCGCGGCGAGCCGTTGCGGGTGCTCCGCTGCGGCGAGCTGGAGCTGGTCCATGGCGAGGTCCCTCCGCCACTGTCCGCGGAAGCGCTGCGCGCGCACGAGGCAGCCGTCCGCCGGATCGCGGAGGGCGCCCTGGCCTGCCTGCCCGCCCGCTTCGGATGCTGCGCTGAGGACGAGGCGGCGCTCTCGCAGCTCATCGAGTCGCGTCAGGTCGAGCTCGCCGAGGCGCTGCGGCTGGTCCGCGGGCGTGAGCAGATGACTTTGCGCGTGCATGGCGCGCGCCCTGCCCCCCCGGCGGCGGGAGGTCCGGGGACCCGTTACCTCGAGCAACGGCGCCGGGCGATGACCCTGCCGGAGTTGGACCCGCTCCGATCCGCGCTGGCGAACCTGGTCCGCGCCGAGCGCGTCGAGGGACACTCGGAGGTCGCGAGCGTCTACCACTTGATCGATCGAGGTGGCGCGGCAGCCTACCAGCGAGCCGTCGAAGGCATCCGGCTCGATGGTTTGCGGGTCGCCATCAGCGGCCCCTGGCCCGCCTGGTCGTTCGCGCCGGAGATCGAGCCGTGAAGAGGGACGTGGTCGCCATGCAGGTGCGAGAGCTGGAAGCGCTGCGCAAGGAGGTGGAGCGGCGAGCGGCAAAGGCGCCGCGGTGGAACGCCGATCCGAAGGACGTGCAGAAGTCGGTCGTCCGCCTGGTGCTCGCCTTGATCGAGTTCCTCCGCAAGCTGCTCGAGAAGCAGGCCATCCGGCGGATGGAAGCGGGAACGCTCACGGCCGAGGAGATCGAGGCCATCGGCGTCGCCCTCATGCGGCTGGAGGAGACCGTGCACGATCTCGCGCGCAGGTTCGGTCTCAAGCCCGAGGACCTGAACCTCGATCTCGGACCGCTCGGCCGGCTGATCTGAGCGTCCACGTCGCCGTCGCTCGTGCTACCGCGCCACCCGGATCAGCGAGCGCAGCGTCTGCAGCGTGTCGGCATCCTGCGGCTTCTTGTCGGTGCGCCAGCGGGCGATGCGCGGGAAGCGGACGGCGACTCCGCTGCGGTGCCGGGTGCTCTCCGCGATGCCCTCGAAGTGCAGCTCGAATACGTGCACGGGCTCGACCGAGCGCACCGGGCCGAACCGCTCGATGGTGTGCTGCCGGATCCAGCGGTCGAGGCGATCGATCTCCTCGTCGGTGAGGCCGGAATAGGCCTTCGCCACCGGCACGAGCTCGCCGCCATCCCAGAGCGCGAAGGTGAGGTCCGTCATCAGCGTCGCGCGCCGGCCGTGCCCCGGCTGCGCGTAGACCAGGACGGCATCGATGGCGTAGGGCTCGATCTTCCACTTCCACCAGTCCCCCCGCGGGCGCCCGTGCCGGTACGGCGAGCTCCAGCGCTTCAGCATCAGCCCTTCGACACCCCGCTCGCGCGCCTGCTTTCGCAGCTCGCGCAGCTCGGCCCAGCTGCCGCCCTTCACCGCCGCCGATAGCGAAAGTCGTTCGCTTCGCCCCTGGACGAGGTCGGCGAGCTTCTCGCGGCGCTCGCTCAAGGGCTGCCCGCGCAGGTCCGCTCTGCCGAGCTCGAGCAGGTCATAGGCCATGAACGCGGCCGGCGCATCGGCGAGGATCTTCGGCGAGAGCTTCTGCCGCCCGATGCGCCTCTGCAACACCGAGAACGGCATCGGTGCGCCGCCGGAGAAGGCCAGCACTTCGCCGTCGAGGACCGTCCCTTCGGGGAGCGTCGCCCACACGCCGGAGAGATCGGGGAAGCGATCGGTGATCAGCTCCTCGCCCCTCGACCAGAGGAAGACCCCGCCCGCGCGACGCACGATCTGGGCGCGGATGCCGTCCCATTTCCATTCGACCAGCCATTGCGCGGGGTCGCCGAGCGTCTCCGGCTCCTCCTCGAGCTGCGAAGCGAGAAAGAAAGGGTATGGGCGCGACGCATCCGTCTCCGCCGCTTCCGGGGCGATCAGGGCCGCGAACGCAGCTGCCGAAGGCTGCCACGAGCCCATCAGCCGATGCGCGACTACGGCGGGCGGCAATCCGGCATGCTGGGCCAGGGCGCGGATGGCCAGGGTTCCGGAGACCCCGACGCGCAGCTCTCCAGTGAGCAGCTTGTCGAGCAGGAAGATCTCGCGCCGATCGAGCGCGTCCCAGAGCTCGATCACGGCGCGCCGCTTCTGCTCTTCGGGAGCGTCCCGCAGCGGCAGCAGCCGGTCCTCGATCAGGCGCGACAGGGGCGGCGTCTTTCCCGGCGCGGAGTGCCCGTTGCGCTCCGTGTCCACCAGCAGCGCGATGGTCTCCGCCAGATCGCCCGCGAGCCCGAACGACTCTTCGAACAGCCAGCCTGGCACGCGCGCCCGCTCGCAGCCCCAGGTCGCGAGTAGCCGCGGCGCGATCAGCCGCTTGAGCCTGCCCCCGGTGAGGAAGAACAGGGCCCAGGCGGCGTCGCCGGGCGGCGCCTCGGCGAAGTACGCCTGCATCGCCGCGACCTTTGCGTTGGTGGAATTGGTCGAGTCGAGCGCGTCGTAGAGGGCGGCGAAGCGGCGCACGACGATCAGTCGCCTTCCGGATCGGCGGGCTGCGCGCGACCGATCGGGGCCGCGTCGATTCCCTCCACCTCGCGCAGGTAGCGGACGAGGGCGTCGCGGTGTCCATGCATGGCGTACACGCGCTGCGCACCGGTCTCGCGGATGGTGCGCAGCAATCCCGGCCAGTCCGCATGATCGGAGACGACGAAGCCGCGGTCGAATCCGCGCCTCCTTCGCGTCCCGCGGATGCGCAGGATCCCCGAGGCGAACGCCTGCTCGAAGCTGCGGAACCGCTTCATCCATGGCGTCCCGCGGGCCGTGATGGGCGCGAGCACCAGCTCTCCTTTCAGGCCCCGTTCGTCGCCGACGTGCCGCGTCTCGGCCAGCCGCACGCCGTGCTCGCGATACACCTGAGCGAACGGCTCGACCATTCCGTGCACCCAGACCGGCCGATCGGAGATGCGCGCGATCTCGGCGAGCAGCCGCTGCGCCTTTCCCAGCGCGTAGCAGAACAGCACCGAGGTCGCCGGATTCCCCTGCCACCAGGCGACGATCTCGCGGGCGAGGGCGGCGGGCTCGTCCCAGCGGAAGAGCGGCAGGGCGTAGCTCGCTTCGGTGACGAACGCGTCGCAGCGCAGAGGCTCGAACGGGGCGCAGGATGGATCGGGCTCCCGTTTGTAGTCGCCGGACACCACCCAGACGCCTGCGCGGCCCTCGATGCGGACCTGGGCGCTGCCGAGCATGTGTCCGGCCGGATGCAGCGAGACGGTGACGCTTCCGACGACGCGGCGTTCCCCCTGACGCAGGGTCTCGATGCTTGCATCGCCGAGCCGCCGCCGGAGCAGGGCAGCAGTCTCGGGCGTGCACAGATATGCGCCCGAGCCCGCCCGAGCATGATCGCCGTGCGCGTGGGTGAGGACAGCGCGCTCCACCGGCAGGAGCGGATCCAGATGGAACCCGCCGTCAGGGCAGAAAAGGCCCTGCTCGGAATCGACGATCACTCCCTGAGATTACTCCAGCGGCGCGGCCGATCCCGTCTCCGCCGGCACCGATTCACGTGGAGCACCCTCGGTTTTGAGGTCCTCCGCCATGTCCTCCATCACCACCCCGAGGTCCTCGAGCTCGTCCGCCTCGAGCATCTTCCGCACTTTAGGGAAGAGATCCTCCTCCTCTTCCTCGATGTGGTGCTCGACCTGCTCCTTGAGCACGGTGACTTTCGCGTCGAACTGAGGATCGTCCGGGATCATTTCCAGCAGGTCGGCGATGAGCCGTTTTGCGGAGAGATGCTCCTCCACCGCCTCCTGCAACATTTCCTCGGTGCGCGCGTTGCGGGTCGCGGGATAGAATTGCTTCTCTTCGATGGTCGCGTGCACCGCCAGCGCATCTGCAAGCCGTTCGAACAGGTCCTGCTTCTCGTCGTCCTCCGCCTTCTCGATCTTACTGAACAGCGCCTTCGCCTCTTCGTGCTGGGTCTTCAGGAGCTCGATCGCGTCCACGGGCTGCCTCCTCGTTGATCGCTCGCCGCGAAAAGTTGACGACTGGACGCGCCATCCGCAAAGTCCCGCACGACTGAACGCTTCCTCGCCGCCTTGCTCGTCCGGGCGGCGACGAGTGTCTACGTTCGCACCATGAAACGAGCCGTGTGCATCCATGGGCATTTCTACCAACCGCCCCGGGAGAACCCGTGGATCGAGGAGGTCGAGGTACAGGACTCCGCGGCTCCATTCCATGACTGGAACGAGCGCATCGCCGCGGAGTGCTACGGCCCCAACGGCGCAGCCCGGCTGAAGTCCGGCGAAGGGCGCATCCGCGACATCGTCAACAATTACGTCCACCTGTCGTTCAACTTCGGTCCCACGCTGCTGGCATGGCTCGAACGGCAGGCGCCCGAGGTCTACCGCAGCGTGCTGGTCGCGGACGCCCGCAGCGTTCAGGAGCGCGCCCACGGCAATGCACTTGCCCAAGGCTACAACCACGCCATCCTGCCGCTCTGCAACGAGCGCGATCTGCGCACCCAGATCCGTTGGGGCATCGGCGACTTCCGCCACCGGTTTCGACGCGACCCGGAAGGGATGTGGCTGCCGGAGACGGCCGCAGACCTGCGCACGCTGCAAGCGCTGCACGACGAAGGCATCCGGTTCACCGTGCTTTCGCCGTACCAGTGCCGGCGGGTCCGCCCCGCTGGCGGCGAGTGGCTGGACGCGGCCGGCGCGCGCTTCGATCCGACGCGACCGTACGTCGTTCGCCTCTCGTCCGACGTCACCTTTCCCGTCTTCTTCTACGACGGCCCGATCGCGCGCGCGGTCGCCTTTGGTGAGGCCCTCGGCAGCGGCGATGACCTGCTGCGCCGCCTCGAGGCCGGCTTCTCGGAGGGGCGCAAGCATGACGAAGTGCTGACGGTAGCCGTTGACGGCGAGACCTTTGGCCACCACCGCAAGGGCGGCGACGAGGTGGTGGCGGCGGCCATCCGCAAATTTTCCCAGCTCCGGGACGTGCAGCTGGTGAACCTGGCCCAGGCGCTGGAGATGTTTCCTCCGGTGGACGAGGCGGAGATCTTCGAGGGCTCGTCGTGGAGCTGCGCGCACGGGATCGAGCGCTGGCGCAGCGACTGCGGCTGCTCGACGAGCGGTCAGCCGGGATGGCGGCAGCATTGGCGCGCGCCGCTGCGAGCCGCGCTGGACGGGCTCCGCGATCAGCTCGCGTCGCTCTATGAGCTGGAAGCGGGAAAGCTCTTGCGCGATCCCTGGCGCGCGCGCGACGAATTCATCGAGGTCGTGCTGGACCCGGAGCGCCGCAACGCCTCCGCGTTCGTTGCGCGCCACGCGCTGCGCGAGCTCGACACCGCGGAGCGGGTGAGGGCGCTGCAGCTGCTCGAGATGCAGCGGCAGGCGATGCTCATGTACACGAGCTGCGGCTGGTTCTTCTCCGAAGTGTCCGGCCTGGAGACGGTGCAGATCCTCAAGTACGCCGCGCGGGCCCTGCAGCTCGCGCGCGAGGGATGCGGCGCCGATCTCGAGGCGACCTTCAAGGCGGCGCTGGAGCGGGCGCCCTCGAACATTCCCGCGCGCACCGACGCCCGTCGCGTATACGAGCAGGAGGTGCAGCCATCGATCGCGTCGCTCGACACGGTCGCCGCGCACTATGCCATCGCCGGTCTGGTGGAAGACTTTCCACGGCGCGCACGCATCTTCTGCCACGAGGTACAGACCAGCTTCCGCAGGCGCGAGGACGTCGGCACCGCGGCCCTTTCGGTGGCCCGCATCGAGGTCCGGAGCCTGATCACGCAGGAGCAGATCGATCTGACGACCTGCGTCCTCCACTTTTCCGGCGCCGATTTCCGCTGCGGCGTCAGGCCCTACGAAGCAGAGCGCTTCAGCCACAGCGAGGACCGACTCTTCGAGTCGTTCAACCGCCTCTCGCTCGCGCAGGTGGTCCGGGAGATCGACCGCGAGTTCCCCGGGCGGGAGTACACCTTGCGCGACCTCTTCCTCGACGAACGCCGCGAGGTCGCCGGGCGGCTCCTGCGGGAGACGATGGCGCGATACGAGAGCGACTACCTGCAGATCTACGACGTCAACCGGCGGCTGATCGACTTCTTGCGCGAGATCGATTCCCCGGTGCCGCGTCCGCTACAAGTAGCCGCGGACGTGGCGGTGACGCACGAGGCCGTGGAGGCGGCGCGGCGGCTCGCCACGGGCAAGCTCGACCCGGCGCTGGCCCAGGGAGAGCTGGAAGCGCTGGCGCAGCTCGCCCGGCGGCTCGGCGCGCGCGTCGATTTCGAGGCCGTCCGGCCTCCCTTCCTCGCGGCCGTTCGCGGCCTCTTCGAGAAGGCGCTCGCCGGGCGGCGCGAAGCCGCGCTGCAGGTCGCGGACCTGATCACCCTCGCCGCCCGCCTCGGCATGTACCTCGATCTGTGGACGATGCAGAACACGCTCTGGAGCGTGGTCCGCAGCGATACCTGGCCCCACGACGTCGAGGCGCTCGCCCGGCTCGCCCACGCGCTCTGGTTCGACGAGGCGGTCCTGCTCGGCCGCGCGGAGGCGGCGCGCCGTACGCGGGCCTCGGCATGACGGCGGCGATCGCCGACCACGCCATCGTCGGCGACTGCCGGTCCGCGGCCTTGATTTCGCGCGAGGGGTCGGTCGACTGGCTCTGCTGGCCGCAGTTCGACAGCGCGTCCCTGTTTGCCGCCATCCTCGACGAGGACCGCGGCGGACGATTCGCCATTGCCCCCGCCGGCCCGTTCCGTTCGGAGCGCGGCTACCTCGGCGAGACGAACGTGCTGCAGACGCGCTTTTTCGCGGCCTCGGGCGAGCTCACGCTCACTGACTTCATGCCCGCGCTCACGCGCGCGGACGCGCTGCGGCAGCTGCAGCCCGGGCACGAGCTCATCCGCATCGCGCGGTGCGAGCGAGGCGAGGTCGAGGTGGCGATCCTGTTCGATCCGCGGCCCGATTATGGGCGGCTCGCTCCGCGGATGCGGGCGCTCGGCAAGCTCGGGCTTCGCGTCGATGCCGGCGGCGGCGCGATGCTCACCCTGCTGACCGACGCTCCGCTCGGGCCGGAGGGCCGCGCGCGGGTGCGGCTGCGCGGCGGCGAGGAGCTGCACTTCTCGCTCGGGTACGTGTGCGGAGCGCCC
>VBKQ01000096.1 GCA_005879505.1 Deltaproteobacteria bacterium | reverse complement strand
CGTCCCGCGCCTGCGGCTCTTTTTGCAGCGCGCGAAGCACGTCCAAGCAGATCACGTTTCCCGATCCTTCCCAGATCGAGTTCAGCGGCGCTTCCCGGTAGAGCCGTGGAAGGATCGATTCCTCGACGTATCCGTTCCCGCCGAGGCACTCGAGCGCCTCCGCCACCATCGGCGCCGCTCGCTTGCACACCCAGTACTTGGCGATGGCGGTACCGAGGCGCCGGAATCCACCCTCCTGCTCCCGCCGGTCGTACGCGCGCGCAAGACGCATCATGAGAATCGTCGCCGCCTCGGATTCGATCGCCAGATCGGCCAGCACCGCGCGCATCAGCGGCTGCTCGATCAAGAGGCGCCCGAACGCGCTGCGATGGCTGCAGTGGTGGACCGCTTGGACCAGCGCCTGCCGCATCCCTGCGGCAGCGCCGATCACGCAGTCGAGCCGGGTATGGTTGACCATCTCCACGATCGTGCTTACGCCGCGTCCCTCGTCGCCCACCAGCCGCGCCCAGGCGTGCTCGAGCTCCACTTCGGCGGACGCGTTGCTTCGGTTGCCGAGCTTGTCCTTCAGCCGTTGCAGGTGGAAGCGATTGCGCTCCCCTTCCGGCGTCCAGCGCGGCAAGAGAAAACAGGAGAGCCCGCGAGGGGCTTGCGCGAGTACGAGGAACGCGTCGCTGGTCGGCGCCGAGCAGAACCACTTGTGCCCGGTGAGCGCGTACGCTCCCGACCCGAGCGGCTCGGCCCGCGTGGTGTTCGCGCGCACGTCGGAGCCGCCCTGCTTCTCGGTCATTCCCATCCCGATCAGCGAGCCGCTCTTCTCGGCCGCCGGCAGCATGCGGCCGTCGTAGGCGAGCGAGACGATGCGGGGAGCCCACTCCTCCAGCAGATCGGGCTGGCGCTGAAGGGCCGGCAGCGCGGAGTACGTCATCGAGATGGGGCAGCCGTGCCCGGCCTCGGTCTGCGAGACGAGCAGCATCTTCGCCGCCCGCGCCACGTGCGCGCCTTCCCGGGGATCGCGCCAGGGTCCGCAGTGGACTGCGTTCGCGACCGAAAAGCGCATCAGCTCGTGCCACGCCGGGTGGAAATCGACCTCGTCGATGCGGTTTCCGAAACGATCGTGAGTGCGCAGCCGCGGCGGGTTCTCGTTCGCCTGGAAACCGAGCGCCAGCATCTCCTTCGCCGCCGTGGCCCGCGCAAAAGCGCCGATCTCGTCAGCGGCCCAGGCAGCGCCCTCGCGCCGCAGCGCTTGTTCGAGCACCTGGTCGCGCGCCAGCGGATCGTAGTCCTGCAGCGGCGGCGCCTGGTTCAGCACGCGGTGACTCGACATGGCGCCACTGTACCGCGCGTCACAAAACCTTGTGGATTCGCCCCAGCCGGCGGAAGCTCTGCCACATGAGGCTGTTCGGGAGGAAGACCGGCCGTCCGGTTGTTCCGTGGGGGATGCCCCGGCTTCCGGAAGTGCCGAAACGTGTGCGCATCGCAGCCTGGTGCGCCGCAGCCCTGTTCGCCGCTGCCGCGGCGGGCATCGGCATCGTCGCGCTCGGCTGCCCTCCCGTGAGCGCGCTGCGCGATTACAAGCCGCCGCAGGCGAGCCTCGTATTCGACCGTGACGGCAAGCTCCTCGCGCGGCTCGCGCCCGAAGAGCGCATCGTCGTTCCGCTCTCCTCGGTGTCGCCGAAACTGGTGGCGGCATTCCTGGCGGTCGAGGACAACCGTTTCTACGACCACTCCGGAATCGACTGGCGCCGGGTCGCGGGGGCCATCTGGCGCGACTTCCGCACGTTTTCGCTGCGGGAAGGCTCGAGCACGATCACCATGCAATTGGCGCGCAACGTCTTCCCCGACAGCCTTACCCGCGCCCGCACGCTGCGTCGCAAGCTGGCGGAGATGATCGTCGCCCGCCGCATCGAGCGGGAATTCAACAAGCAGCAGATCCTGGAGATGTACCTGAACCAGATCTACCTGGGGAACGGGTACTACGGCGTGGAGGCCGCCGCGCGAGGATATTTCGGCGGCACCGCGCTGGACCTGACCCTGTCCCAGGCCGCGCTGCTCGCTGCGCTGCCCAAGGCGCCGTCGAGCTACGACCCCCGCCGGTTCCCGGACCTCGCGCTCAAGCGCCGCAATCTGGTGCTCGCACAGATGGTCAAGGCGAAGGCCATCACCCCCAAGGAGGAGGCCCTGGCGAAGAGAAGCAAGCCGCGCCTCAGCCCCGAGGAGCAGGAGGGGGGCGCGCCCTGGTTCGTGGCGGCGGTCCGGCAGGAGTTGAACGACCGTTTTGGCCAGGACGCGGAGACGCAGGGGTTGCGCGTGCGGACGACGGTCGATGCCGGCCTGCAGCGTGCCGCTGAGAAGGAATTGATCCGGCAGATCGAGGCTGCCGAGTCCGGCAAGCTCGGGCGCATTGCGGCCGAGAAGTGCAACGGCGATCCGGAGCAGTGTCTCGAAGGGATGTTCGTCGCGCTCGACACCCATACGGGCGACGTCCGCGCGCTGGTGGGCGGGCGCGATTACAAGCTCTCGGAGTTCGATCGGGTGACGCAGGCCCGGCGTCAGGCGGGGTCCACCTTCAAGGCGTTCGTCTGGGCGGCGGCGATCCAGAGCGGCGTGCCGGTGTCAACGCTGCTCGACCCGGCACAGCTTCCGCCGGACTACGCCCCTGCGGACGGACAGATCGTGGGCGATCGGCCGCTGAACCTGCGCGAGGCGCTGCGCGTCTCCTCGAACCGGGCCGCCGTCGCGCTCGGGCAGCGCGTCGGGATGCCTGCGGTGGTGGAGACGGCGCACGCCTGCGGCATCGCCGACGCGCTGATTCCACCGTATCCGTCGAGCTTCCTCGGCGCTGCCGACGTGGTTCCCCTGGAGCTGGTGGCGGCGTTCGCGCCGTTCGCAAACGGGGGCGACCGCATCCTCCCCCGCTTCATCGACGAAGTGCGGAGCGCTACCGGCGACGTCCTGCTCAAGAACGGCGTGGTCACTTCCCCGGCCTTGCAGCCCGGCCCCGCGTTCATCATGGCGATGCTGCTCTCGGACGTGGTGGAACGCGGAACTGGATCTCCGGCGCGCGCGGGACTGCCTCCCGAGTTGCCGGTGCTGGGAAAGACGGGCACCACCAACGGCGCCCAGGACGTGTGGTTCATCGGCGCGACACCGGAGCTGGTCTCGGGCGTTTGGATGGGATTCGATCGTCCTCGCCCGCTCGGGCCAGCGGCAACCGGCGGGCGGCTCGCGGCGCCCGTGTGGGCGCGGGTGATGGCGGCCTGGCAACGGGGAAGGCCAATCCCGCCTCCCTGGCAGCCCCCGGAGGGCCTCGAGCAGCACGAGATCGACACGCGCACCGGAGGGCTGGCGACTGGTGGCTGTCCCTCCCAGCAGGTCTCGCGCGAGTGGTTCGTCCCAGGAACCGTCCCGAACGACTGCCCCGAGCACGCCGGAGGGATCGCCGGCTTCCTCGAGCGGACCTTCGGAAAGTTGTTCCGGTGAGGTGGCCCTTCGGGCTCCCCGCGCTCGCGCTGGTCGTGATGGCTTGCGCGCACGTTCCGCCGGGTGGCGGCGATACGCCCGTCGGCGAAGGCATCGCCTCCTACTACGGGGCCGGATTGCGCGGGAACCGGACGGCCAGCGGCGAGCGCTTCGATCCTGAAGAGCTGACCGCCGCCCATCCGTCGATGGCATTCGGTACCTGTCTGCGCGTCCAGAACCTCGAGAACGGCACCTCGGTCCGCGTGCGCGTGAACGACCGGGGACCCTTCGTGAAAGGCCGGATCGTCGACGTCTCGGAATCGGCTGCGCGCGCGCTCCGCTTCATCCGGCGCGGCATCGCCCGCGTGCGCCTGTTCCTCTGCGCGTAGTCGCGGCCGCCGAAGGCGGCTCAAGAAATGTCAGGGCGCGGTCTGGAGGGCCGAGCCGTCAGGCTGGGTGGGATCGTGCGCGTGCACCGGACCTTCCGGGCGGTAGTCCCGCTGGTAGATCCGCAGCAGAGAGAGCAGGACCGCGACGGCGATCGGACCGAGGATGACCCCGAGGATCCCGAACGCCTCGATGCCGCCGAAGATCGCGATGAACACCAGCAGATCGCTCATCCTGATCCGGGTCCCGACCAGCTTGGGCCGCAGGATGTAATCGGCGACGAACACCACGACCACGAGGCTCCAGCAGAGGATGCCGATGCCCTGGGCGACGCGACCGATGAGCAGCATCATGATCCCGACCGGCGCCCAGACCAGGGCGGTTCCCACCGCGGGCAGGATGGAGGCGATGCCCGTCAGCGACGCCCAGACGAGGGGACTGTCGACCCCGAAGATCCAGTAGCCGATACCCGCGGTCACCGCCTGATAGACCGACATGACGGCGGTGCTGAAGAGCATCGCCCGCGTCACATCGCGGACGTCGCGCACGATCTGCGCGACTTGCCCGTTGGGCAGCGGCATCATCTCCACCAGCCAGTACGTGCCCTCGGTGCCCTCCCGCAGCAGGTAATAGGAGGTGATGGCCGTGAAGATGAGGATGAAGATCGCGGTGAACAGCCCTGTGACGATGCTGGTCGCGCCCTTGCCGAGGAAGGCAGCGAATTCGCGCGCTGCCTCCGCGATGCGCTGATTGATCTCCTCGGGTGGGACGCCGAGCCGCGAGAGCAGCACGTTGAGGTCGTGGCCGAGGAGTCCCGCGGCGCCTTTCTTCCCGTAGCTCGCGGCCAGCTGCCGGGCGAACTCGAGAACGCGCTGTCCGTCGACGAACACGAGAAACGTCGTGATCGCGAGCGCGAGCACCATCACCACTCCCGTCAAGAGCGCCGCGGGCAGCCCCGGATGCTTGCCGCCCAGGCGCCGGAGCAGCCTTTCGTGGATCGGATGGACGCCGACCGCGATCACCAGGCCGAGCAACACCGGCACCCAGATCGGCTCCAGGGTCCGCCAGAAAGCGTAGGCGGCGAGCACGAACAGGACCAGGAAGGTCCATCGTTGGAGACGAGTACGTTCGGCTAGGGACATCCTCGACGCAAGTAGTCACCGGGTGTGAAATCCGGCACCCCCGCGCCCGTAGAGCGTCATTTGCCAGACGATGCCGAACCCATTAAGGACCGCGCATGCTCGCAGCCATCCTGATCGCCGCCGCGGCGCTGCCGCAGATTCCCTTCGAGAAGTATCAGCTGCCCAACGGGCTGACGGTGATCCTCTCGGAGGATCACCGCGCTCCGCTGGTGGCGGTGGACATCTGGTACCACGTCGGCGCGGTGAACGAGCGCAAGGGACGCAGCGGCTTCGCGCACCTGTTCGAGCACCTCATGTTCCAGGGAAGCAAGCACCTCAACGGAGACGAGCGGACCGTCTTCGCCCTGCTCGAGCGCAACGGCGCGACGAACCTGAACGGCACGACCGAGTGGGATCGCACCAACTACTTCGAGACCATGCCGTCGGACCGGCTCGAGCTGACGCTCTGGCTGGAGAGCGATCGGATGGGCTTTCTGCTCGACACCGTCGATCAGAAGAAGCTCGACACGCAGCGGGAGGTGGTGCGCAACGAACGGCGGCAGAGCGTCGAGAATATCCCGTACGGCCGCGCCGATGAGCGCCTGGTCCAGCTCCTCTACCCGGACCCGCATCCGTACTTTGGATACGTGATCGGCTCGCACGAGGATCTCGAGAAGGCCTCGCTCGAGGACGTGCGAGGCTTCTTCCACACCTACTACTCGCCGAACAACGCCGCGCTCGCGATCGTCGGCGACTTCCGCCCGGTGGACGTGAAGCCGCTAGTCGAGAAGTACTTCGGACCGATCCCGCGCGGGCCCGAGCCAGCGCCGGTGACGGCGAAGACGGAGCCGCATACGAAGCAGATCCGGGAGACGATGCGCGACCAGGTGCAGCTCGCGAAGGTGCTGGTCGGGTTCGTGGGACCGAAGCCGCTCGAGCACCCGGCCACGGCCCTGCTCATGCGGATTCTCGCGGGCGGCAAGTCGAGCCGCCTGTACCACGACCTCGTCTACGAGAAGAAGATCGCCCAGGACGTGAGCGCGACCTGGGATCCCTCGATGCAGCTCGGCGGAGTGATCGAGATGACCGCGACGGTACAGGCCGGGCACGCGCCCGAGGAGGTCGTGGCTGCTCTCACCGACGAGGTGAAGCGCTTGCGGGATGAGCCGCCCTCGACGGACGAGCTGGCGCGGGCGAAACGGAACCTCGAGTCCGGCCTCTTTGCCCAGCTGGAAAGCGTGGGTGGATTCGGCGGCAAGGGCGATCAGCTCAACTACTACGAGATGTTTGCGAAGGACCCCGGCGCGTTCGCGAAAAACCTCGAGGCGACGCTCGCGGTGACGCCCGAGCAGGTGCAGAAGGTCGCGCAACAGTACCTCGATGACGAGCAGCGCGTCGTGATCACTGTCCTGCCCGAGCAGAAGCATGCTTCTGCGGGAGGCGGGCGATGAAATCGCTCCTTTGTACCCTGTCGCTCCTGGTCGCTTGCGCGTCCAGCGCGCCCAAGGCCCAGCCGCGGCCGGCGCAAGCGCAGGCACCCGGCGCAAGCGCGCAGCCGCAGGGCACTCCCGATTCCTCCTTCCGCGCGCGGCCGCCTCCTCCGGGAACGGCGGTGGAGTTCCACGCTCCCATCCCGACCCAGCTCGTGTTGAGGAACGGTCTTCCGGTCTTCCTCATCGAGCGCCACGACATCCCCCTGGTCTCGGTCGCTATCGCTCTGCGCTCCGGCGCCGATACCGAGCCGCCGGGCAAGGCAGGGCTCTCTTCGTTCACGCTGGACCTGCTCGATGAAGGGACCCCCGCGCGCGATGCCGCGGCCATCGCGCGCGGATTCGAGGATCTCGGCGCACGCTACGGCTCCGCCTCGGAAGCGGACTCGTCGCGGGTCTCGGTCACGGCGATCTCCGACACGCTGGGACCGGTGCTCGACATCTTTGCCGACGTCGTCCTCCACCCGCAGTTTCGCGCCGCCGACGTCGCGCGCGTCCGGGTCGAGCGGCTTGGAGAGATCGCGCAGGCACTCGACGATCCGCAGTCGGTGGGCCGGAACGTCCTCTCGCGCGTGGTCTTCGGCGAGAAGCATCCCTGGGGCTATCCCCGCGAGGGTACCGTGAGCTCGGTGAAAGCGATCTCGCGCAAGGACATCGTCGCCTGGCACGAAGCATGGTTCCGCCCCTCGAACGCGGCGCTCTTCGTGGTGGGCGATATCGATGCCGCGACGCTGATGCCGCTCTTGGAGATGCGCTTCGGAGGCTGGAAGGACGGCAGGCCGCCGAAGGGTGCGCGGCACCAGCGTCCGAGGAAAGCGGCGCGGGTCGTCACCCTGGTGGACAAGCCGGGCGCCCCGCAGTCGCAGATCTGGATCGGCGAGATCGGCGTCTCCTCGTCGGCGCCGGACATCTTTCCCGTGCGCGTGATGAACAACATCCTCGGCCTGAGCTTCAACTCGCGCCTCAACGGGAACTTGCGCACGGAGCACGGGTACTCTTATGGAGTCTTCAGCTTCTACTACGCGCATCGCGAGCCCGGCCCGTTCGTCGCAGCGGGCGGCGTGATCACCGAGAAGACCGCGGAGGCGCTCGCCGAGTTCATGAAGGAGCTCACGAAGATGAAGTCCGGCGAGGTCAGTGACGACGAGCTTGCCGAGGCGAAGGACTCCCTGGTGCGCACCATTCCAGCGCTGTTCGCGAGCAACGACCAGACGGCGGGTGCCTGCGCGCGCGTGTGGGCGGAGGGATTGCCAGTCGACTACTACGCGACCTACCAGGATCGGGTGCAGGCGGTCACCAAGGAGGCAGTGGCGAGGGCCGCCCGCAAGCGCCTGCATCCACAGGACATGGCCATCGTCGTCGTCGGTCCGTCGGCCCAGATCGCTCCGCGATTGGAGCGTCTCGAGCTCGGGCGGATCGAATTGCGCGATGCCGAAGGCGAGGCGCGCAAGGCCGTGTCCGCCGCGGCGCAGTGAGGCTACTTCTTCTCCCGCTGCTGGCCGCGGCCCAACCCCGCGACCGTGCGGTCGGCGAGATCGAGGAAAGCATAGAGCAGCGCCTGCAGCTTGGTCGGATCGCCGATGCCTTCGAAGCGATCGTTCTTGATGCGGTAGGCAAGCCAGTCGCGGTCGGCGGCGCCTTCCTTGTAGGGCGCGAGCGTGAGCCCGGAGAGCTGCGTCCCGGCGAGGTCGATCTGTACGCTCCAGCCGGGCCGCTCGCGCAAGGTCTCGATGCGCACTCCCAGCGTGGGATCGCGTCCCCGCTCGACCTGCGTCTTGTGCCAGGCCTGGATGCGCTCGAGGACCTCCATGCGCGGATGCTACGGCCGCCCCAGGCACGGCGCCAGCTTTCACCGGCGTCCGGCGATTTCGCTCGCAGCGCGGATGCCGGTCGCGATCGCGCCGTGCACGGTGCCGCACGCGCCCTCGAAATCCGTCGCCTCGCCGGCGAAATGCAGGGGCCCGACCCGGTCCGCAAGCGCCCGTTGCGCTTTCATCGCTCGGACGGGAACCCAGCTATATGCGCCGCGCGAGAGCTCGTCCTCCTGCCAGTCGAACGCGAGTGCCCGGACCGGCTGCAGCCGCTTCTTCAGCACCGCCGAGAGCGATCGAAGGGCCGCGTCGACCGCGTCCTTTCCGCGCAGAGCTTCCGCATTGCGGCTCGCGGCCCATCCCACCAGCGTTGGGGCGCGCGAAGGCAATGGCCGCCAGAACGTCGGTACCGGCTGTCCATGCGCGTGCAGAAAGGCGAGATCGTCCGGCCAATGCGGCCGATCGAAGAGCAGCGCGACCTTCACCACCGGACCCATGGCGAGGGCGGCGATGGCCGACGACTTCCATCCCGGCAGCCGCGGCTCGAATCGCACCGCGCCGGCCTGGAGCACGCCCAGCGGCAAGGTGACGATCGCGCGCCGTCCCTCCCATCGTCGATCGTCGGTGAGGACCTGCACACCGGACCGCGACCAGCGCACCAGGCGCACGCGGCTTCGCAGCTCGATGCGCAGGCCACGCGCCAGCCGGTCCGGGACCACGTCGTATCCACGCGGGACCCGCGAGATCCGATCGCCCTCGATCCGGGCCGACGCCCGCAACTGCTGCACGATCGCCTTCAGGCTCGCGCGATCGAGCCGCGCGGCGTTGAATCCCTCGAGAAAATCGGCCGCCAGTTGCCGCTCCTCGGGAGTCGTCCGCAGCCGCCAGCGCAGCGTGCGCAACGCTTCGGCGACCGTGCGTTCCCGTGCTGACGGAAGCTTCTCCAGCTTCTCCATCACGGAGTTCCAGAGATCGTCCTGGCGCTCGAACGCGCCGGAATAGTGGCCGCCACGGACCTCCCGCGCCTCGCGCGCCAGCGGCAGCAGCACCTTGGGCCTGCCATGCACGAACTCTGCCCCCGCCTCGACCGGCACGGGCCAGCCGCGCGGTCTCAGCGTGTGCACGCGCCCGCCGATGCGGTCGCGCGCCTCCAGCACGACGGCATCGCGCCCGCGCAGCTGGAGCTCGCGCGCCGCCGCGAGCCCGGCCACTCCCGCTCCGATCACGATGGCGTCCACGCTCAGCGCATTGCCGGAGGATCACCTTCGAGAGCGCCGGGCCCCCGTCTTGCGCCGCGCTGCTGACGGGCGCCGGGCCGGCTTGCGCTGTTTGCGCGGCTTGCGAGCTGCGGACTTCGCCGCGGACTTGCGCGGCACCGTCTTGCGCGCCGGGCCCTTGTGCCCGGAGGCCTCTTGCGGCCGGCGCGCAGGCTTTTCCGGTTGCCGTCCCCAGGTGGTCTCCGGCGCCCGGGGAGCGGGTGCCGGCTTCGCCCCCTTTGCAAAATATCGCGCCAGCGCCTTCAGGTAATGCTCGGTCCAGCCTTTTTCGTATTTCTTGACGTGGCTGGGCGGAAGATCGCTGTGGCGGATCACGACGCGCGTCCCTCCACGCACAGGCTCGAACTCCACCACCACGCGCGAGTCGCGCGACTCCGGCGGGAACTCGGACGTGCGCCAGGTCTGCACGATCCGCCGCCCTTCGTCGACGCCCAGGAGGATTCCATGGATGTACCCGTCCCAGGCGATGAACCGGCCGCCCGCCCACGGCTCGACCACTGCCTCGCCGCCCCCGGTGAACGCCGCGTGCTCCCGGCTGTCCATCCAAGCCGAGAAGACGCGCTGCGGCTCCGCGGCGACAATCATCTCGAGCTGAAAGGAGTCGGGCATTTTCCTACCCCCAGATTTTGCAGTTTAACGAATGGGGATCGGGCATTTCCAGTTTCTTTCCGAATGAAGGGAACCGTCTCGGCGGGCTGGAACGGGTCCGCGCTGCTCGGCTCGATGCCTTCCCGCCCGCAAGCTATGTGCTCGTCCGGCCTCTGTTTTTCCTGGTATCGCGTCCATCGGATCGCGATGATGGCGGCCCTGCTCCGCGAAGGACCGCAGACAAGGAGGGCCCACTTGCAGGTGACGGGATTCGAGGTGATCGACGATCGACGCGTCGGCGAAGGCGGTCACCTTCGCCTCCGCCGTATGCGGATGCGGCTTTTGCTCGCCGATGGCTCCCGCACGTCAGAAGGGACCTGGGACTACGTCGAACGGCCCGTCGGGCTCGACGCGGTGGTGGTGGCACTCTTCCGTCGCCGCTCGGGACGGGTGGAAGTGCTCCTCCGGCACGGCGTGCGCATTCCGGTGCAATTCGGACGTCCGCAAAGACCCGAGTCCCTGCTCTTTCCCGAGTTGGTCGCGGGGATCGTGGAGACGGGCGAGGCCCTCTCCAGCCGGGCGGCCGCGGAAGCGATCGAAGAGGCTGGACTGTGCATCGAGCCGTCCTCGGTCGAGGTCCTGGGCCCTGCGGTCTATCCCACGCCCGGGATGTGCGCGGAGCTCTTCCACTTCGTCTGCTGCGAGGTGGCGGCAGATGCCAGAGCGTACGCCGTCGCCGGCGACGGGTCGCCGTTCGAGGAGGGTGCGCGCCTCGAATGGGCGGCGCTCGAAGACGCGCTGGCGCGCTGCGGGCGCGGCGAGATCCAGGACATGAAGACGGAGGTCGGGTTGAGGCGGCTGGCGGAGAAGCTTCGCTGACCGCCGCGCTCAGGGCTTCTTCAGACGCGTCACCATTTGCACTTCCCTGGACAGGGTCCGATGCACCGGGCATCGCTCGGCGATCTCGAGGAGCCGCTGCTGCTGCGCCTCCTCCAGCGGCCCCTCGAGCACGATCTCCCGTTCGAGCCTGTCGATCCGGCCCTCCTTGGTCTCGCACTCCGCGCAGTCGCGGGCGTAGATCTTGTCGTGGCGGATGGTGACGATGACGCGCTGCAGGGGCCATCCCTTGGCGCGGGCGTACATCCGCAGGGTCATGGAGGTGCAGGCCCCGACCGCCGCGGCGAGAAGCTCGTACGGAGACGGTCCTGTATCGGCGCCTCCGAAGGCCACCGGCTCGTCCGATACCAGCTGGTGCCGGCCGACCCGGATCTGCTGCTCCATCCCCGATCCGCTGGTGACGATCACGTCCATTCCCGTGACATAGCAGTCCCTTCGGGCCGTTGAAACCGCCGTGCGCACCGCGTCACTACCGGGCGAGGTGCCCGGCGCCCGCGACAGGCATTCCGATGAGGAGCTGCTGTCGCGCGCGTGTGCGGGCGACGCGGAGGCATTTCGCATGATCTTCGATCGGGAGGCTCCGGGGGTGCGCAGGTTCCTGGGCGATCTGCTCCGCGACGACGCGGCTGCCGATGAAGGAACGCAGGAGACGTTCGTCCGCGCGCATCAGCGGCTGCCGACGATCCAGGACCCCGGCAAGCTGCAGGGATGGTTGTTCGGCATCGCGCGGATGGTCTCGTTCGAGCACCTGCGTCGCAAGCGCCGCGACGCGCTGCCCGCCCAGACGGTCGAGGAGCCAGTGCAGGTCGACCAGGCTCCCAGCCCGGAGGCGGTGCTTCTCTCGGCAGAATCGGACCGCGTCCTCGATGGCGCCCTCGCCCATCTCGCCGAGGAGCGAAGGGCGGCGTTGCTGATGCGCATCGATCACGGACTGGGCTACGGTGAGATCGCCGCTGCGATGGGATGGCCGCTGCAGAAGGTGAAGAACGAGATCCACCGGGCCCGGCTCCAGATCCGCGCGAGCCTCGCCGGATATCTGGACGAGGGGGCGCGATGACGCACGTGCCGGCGGAAGAGCTGGAGTCGCTCGCGCTCGATGAGCTTCCGCGCGATCGCGCCGCGCAGGTGGAGGCACACGCCGCGGCGTGTCCGCACTGCGCGCGCGAGCTGTCCTGGTTGCGCGCGGAGCAGACGCTCCTCGCCCGCCGCCCGCCGGCACAGACCGCCCACCTTTGGGCCGGAATCGCCGCGCGCCTGCGCCATCCGCGGCGGCGTCCGCATCGGGCGTGGCGCATTTCCGTGGGAGCGGCGGTGGCCGCGGCGGCCGCGGTGGTCCTCGTGGTCACGGTGCGGCCGCGTCCGGAACCGGTCGCGCCGCAAGCGACGCGGCAACAGCGGGAGCGGCCGGCGATCGACCCGAATGCGCTCGCCGCGCTGGACCGCGCCGAGGCGGATTACAAAGATGCCGCCAAGGTGCTCGAGGCGGAGTACGCGCGCCTGCGCCCGCGGCTCGACCCCGAGATGGCCCGGCGCTGGGACGAGACGCTGACGCGCGCCCGCGCGCAGCTGGGTGAATCGCGCGCGGTGGCCGCCGACGACGTGAACGTCCGGATGCGCGTCCTGGACGGGTACGCGGGGTACCTGCGCTCCCTGCGTGACGTGGTGCAGGACTCGGAGGAGGCAATTCCGTGATTCGAGCCGTGCTCATGACCGCCGTCACCCTGCTTGCCGCCCCGGTCCTGGCGAAGACCGCTTCCGCCGAGGCGGATCGGAAGTCGGCTCGCCGGGACTGGCACCAGCTGGAGCGGGACTGGCAACACCTGGAGCTCGACCTGCCGGACATCCCCTTCCTTCCCGGGCTGCCCGACCTGGATCTCTCGGGAATCGAGATCGACCTTCCCGAGCTGCTCGCGAAGGCGATGCCGCACGACCGCGATCCAGATCAAGCGGACGAGGACGAGGAGGATCGCGGCCGCGAAGTCGAACCGGACGAGGACCGCGACGACAACGTCAAGGTGTACAAGCTGAACCGGCAGCACTCGATCCGGCTGCCGCGCGTCCGCCTCGGCGAAGAAGAGAGCGACTCCGACGAACGCGACGCGACAGCCCAGGCGAAGGGCCGCGGAAGCGCGACCCTGCCGGTGAAGGGGCCGATCACGTTCCAGATCCGCGCGCAGGCCGGCGAGGTCGAGGTGATCGCTACCGACAAGAAGCAGGTCTCGGTGACGCTGAGCGAAGCGCCCGCCGAGGACATCGCTCTCTATGCTTTCGGTGACCGGGTCGAGCCCGCGTTCCACGGCCGGCGCACGCTGCGCCGCGGAAAGCTGCGCGTCGAGGTTCCGCGGGGCAGCCGCCTCGATCTCTCCTCGATGTCCGGCGACGTGGCCGCCCAGAGGATCGGAGACGTGCGCGTCCGCACCATGTCAGGCGACGTGAGGCTCGCCGGGGTGGCGAAGGTGGATGTACAGACGATCTCGGGCGACGCCCATATCGAGGACGCCTCCGGGCCGGTGCGGCTGCACACGGTCTCTGGACATGTCGCGGTCACGACCTCGGGGACGGCGCCGCAAGTCGAGTTCCAGTCTGCGTCCGGGAGCCTCGATTGGGCGGGGCTGTGCGCGCGCGACTGTCACCTCAGTGCCGAGACGGTTTCCGGAGACGTGAGGCTGAACGTGGACCCGAGGAGCTCGTTCGAGCTGAGCTATACGTCCCACACCGGGGAGCTGCGCGACGAGGCCAATCTGGCGGTGAAGCGGGCGCCGCGGAGAAAGCATGGGATGAGCAGCGGGTGGCTCGAGGCGACGTTCGGAAAGGGGGAGGGCGTGATCGAGGCCGATGCATTCTCCGGAAGCCTGGTCGTGAAGCGAAAGTAGCTGGCGGAAGCCGTTCGCATTCGAGAGGGCTCGGCCGATCATCGAGAGCCCGTGCCCTCCTCCGTCCCCCCGCTCCGTTGCCTGCGGAAGCAGCTGGTAACCACCATTGTGAAACGACAATCCCAGTGGGGGTTCCCATGCTGAAGAGCTTCTTGATCGCTCCCTTCGCGGCGCTTCTCGTCGCGGGCGCCGCAAACGCCGACACCCTGCAGACGCTCACCTTGCGCGAGCGCGCGCAGTCGAAGGATCAGCTTGCCGCCGAGGTGGTCGAAGTGCAGACGCACCGCAGCGCCGCATCGGTCATCGCCCAGGACGCGCTTTACGGCGGTATCGCTGGACTGGCGATCGGCGGGGCCGTCGCGCTGTTGAACGGTGGCGACAACTGGGGCCGGGACCTCGCGATCGGCGCCGGCGCCGGCTTGCTGATCGGCGGAATCTTCGGCGCCGTCGACGCCGCGGCCAACGCGGATCGCGCGCCGGTCCGTTTGAACAACGCGTATCAGGTGATGTCCGGCAGCTTCTGATCGCGGGCGCCGGAAGCGCCTTGGCGACGATGGCGTGGCCGATTGACGCGACCGGACGGCTACTGTAGAGCCGCATCGTGCGCATCAGCCACGCCGCGCGGACCGACGTCGGGATGAAGCGGGACAACAACGAGGACAATTTCCTCGCGTACCCCGAGCAGAATCTCTTCGCGGTGTTCGACGGAATGGGTGGCCATGCCGCGGGCGAAGTGGCGAGCGGCATCGCTGTGCGGGAGATGAAGGAGTTCTTCGAGCTCACCGGCAAGGATCCGGAAGCGACCTGGCCGTTCAAGGACGACCGCTCCCGCAGCTACGACGAGAACCGGCTGGTCACCGCCATCAAGCTCTGCAACGCGCGCATCATGGAGGTCAGCGAGCAGGACAGCTCGAAGAAGAACATGGGCACCACCTGCGTGTCGCTGCACTTCACCGAGCGTAACGGAGAGGTGAGGGCGTACGTCGCCCACACGGGCGACAGCCGCGGTTACCTCTTTCGGGAAAACCGGCTGAAACGGATCACCATCGATCACTCGCTGGTCGAGGAGTACCTGCGGCTGGGCAAGATCACCGAGGAAGAAGCGAAGAACTTTCCCCAGAAGAACATCATCCTGCGCGCGCTCGGACAGCAGCGGCAGGTCGATGTGGAGATCAATGCGCACGACCCGCGGCCGGGCGATCTGTTCCTGCTCTGCTCCGACGGGCTTTCCGGGATGGTCGAGGATCGCATTCTCGAGTCCATCCTCCAGAAACAGGCGGGAAACCTGGAGGCGTGCGCGAAAAAGCTGCTTGATACTGCCAACGCGAACGGCGGCGTGGACAACTCGACCGTCATCCTCGCGCGCTACGATGGCCCGTAGAACACGTCAGATGGCCCGTGCCGGCAAGGCTCCGCGCTCGACCACGGTCGAGCCGCCTTCGCCCGCCGGGATCGGCGCGGGCGAGCACCCTGCTCACGAGCGCTTCGGGAATCCGGAACATCTCGAGGAGTACCTGCGCAAGCTGGACGATCCCGCGCGGACAGCGTGGCAGAAGCCCGACGAAGTGCTGCGCGCCCTCGAGACCCGCCCTGAGGCCGTCATCGGCGAGGTCGGAGCCGGCACAGGTTACTTCACGCTGCGGCTCGCGCGCATGGCGACGCATGTCTTCGCTTCCGACGCCGACCCGCGTCTGCTGGAGGTGCTTCGCGAGCGCATCGCAGCGGCCGGCGTGCGCAACGTCACGCCGGTGCTCGGCCTGGCGGACGATCCCTTCCTGCCGTCGGCACGGTGCGACCTGATCCTGAGCGTGAATGCCTACCACCATTTCCCGGAGGCTCCGTCCTACCTGCGCCGCGTCCGCCGTGCGTTGCGGCCAGGCGGGCGCATCGCGGTGGTGGACTTTCACGAGAAGCTGGAGAGGGCTCGCCTGCTGCGCGATACCGAGGCCGCCGGACTTTGCGTCGCCGCCGAGCATGGCTTCTTGCCCCAGCAGCATTTCGTCATCTTCCATTAGCCGCGGTCGGCGAAGGCGGTCTGGCGACTATTGCTCTCAGGCGGAAGAGCGCTCGCCGCGCCGCGACGTGACGTCATGAGACTGGACAGGCGAGGGCATGGCGCGCCGCGTCTTTACTCCTGGCATCCGACGAGCCGCGGACCCAATGTTTCGTTGATGCTTCGCGACGAAGACATCGACCACAGCTCGGCCGATGCCGCAATCGCCGAGGCGAGGCGCCGCTGGGGTCCCACCGGGGCCATTTCCGTCGCCGACCTGTATGCGCGCTCGCGGCTGCTGGTCGGCGAGCTCCGTGACGGCCGGTTCTGGATCCACGGCCGCGGCGCCACCTGGGCAGCCGCCTTTGCCGATGCCGACGCGCGCGCGATTCGCGCCTCCAGACGCAAGGCGGCACACTAGCCCGTTAACGTTGCCATCTCGGCACCAAGCCGTCACAAAAGCCATCTACGGTGACGGCCATGAGCCGGGTGCTCATCGTCGAGGACGAAGATGACATCGCAGAGCTCCTTCGCTTCAGCCTGAAGCTGGACGGTCATGAGCCCCTGGTCGCCATGACGGGGGAGGAAGCCCTGTCGCAAATCGAGCGCTTGCGGCCGGATCTGGTCCTGCTCGACCTGATGCTGCCCGATCTGCCCGGGGCCGAGATCTGCCGGCGGGTGAAGAGCGGCCGGCGCGATCGCCAGATCCCGGTGATCATCGTGACTGCCCGCGGACAGGAGCCCGATCGGGTGCGGGCGTTCGAGCTGGGCGCCGACGATTTCGTCACCAAGCCCTTCAGCGTCCGCGAGCTGATGCTGCGCGTCCGTGCCGTCCTGCGCCGGGGCTCTCCGGCCGGGCCCGAGCAGTTGCGCCACCGCGTCGGTCCGGTGCGCATCGACGAGATCGCGCATCGCGCCTACGTCGACGGAAACGAGATCGAGCTCACCGCCCTCGAGTTCAAGCTGCTCGCGACTCTCATGGCGCGGGCGGGACGGCTGCAGACGAGGGAAGTCCTGCTGCGAGACGTCTGGCAGCTGAGCGGCGATCAGCATACGCGCACGGTGGATACCCACGTGAAGCGGCTGCGGGAGAAGCTCGGGGAGGGGCGCGATCTCATCGAGACCGTGCGCGGCGCCGGCTACCGCATGAGCGACCCGGGCGACGCATAGAGCTACTGCACCGCGAACAGCGCGGGCGCGTCGGCGAAGGAGCGGGGCCTGACGTCGAGCCAACGCGGCGCGTGCACCAGCTCGCCGTGGACGGCGGCAAAGACGCGGCAGGCCTGCAAACCCGTGCTGCAACCCCCGTTGAAGACCCGCAGCGAACCGGCCTCGATCTCCGCGGGCTGGTGACGGTGGCCGTGCAGAACGAGATCGCAACGCGACTGCAGCCGGTCCACCATCTCGCGCCCTCGGGACAGCTCCGCCGCGTTGGGCCAGCCGAGCTGCGTGATCACGCGCTCGAACAGGTGGTCGTCGGGCAGGGGCAGCAGGTGGTGATGCAAGAGCAGAAGGCGTAGCGCCCCGGAGGGCGCGCGGTCGAGCGCCGAGCAGATGGCGTCCATGTCGTCCTCTTCCATCTGCCCGTGCGAATCGAACAAGCGCCGGTTGTGCGGGCCGGTCGAATCGAAGCGGACCACGAACAGCCCCCCGTGCTCTTCCGCCTGCACGCGCGTTCCGCTCATGAGCGATTCCGCCACGTCGTCGCCGAGGCGATCGTGGTTGCCCGGCACGACCAGCATCCGCCCCTGATCGAAAAGCGGGGCGAACGCAGACCGGAAGAGGTCGAGCTCCGAGCGAAGACCGCGGTGGGTCACGTCCCCCGTCACCATCACGCGCTGGACGCGCACCGCGAGCAGCGCCGAGCAGAGCCTTCGCGCGGCGTGGGCAGCTGCCGGCCCCGCCCCGAGATGGAGATCCGAGAGGTGGGCAAAAGTCTGCAGCATGCGGCATCGTCCCGCAGGCAGATGGCGAATCCGAGGCGGTCCCGCGTAGCGCAGGCAAATCCTGCGGCCGGGCGCTTTGCAGAGAAGTTTCGGAGATGTTCGCTGCCCGCCATCCAGGGCCAGGGACAATTCGGGGCAGGAAGGAGGACGGCGCATGACCCTGGCCACGCTCGTGTACCTGCTCGTCGTGCTTGCCCCCGTCTCGCTCCTGCTCACGCTGCTCGCGCACGCGGCAGTGTTCATCGTGCTTTCGCCGCGCCGCACGGGCGATGCGCCGGTGCTGCCGATCACCGTGCTCAAGCCGGTCAAAGGGGCGGAGCCCGGACTGTACGAAAACCTCGCCTCGCTGGCCCGGCAGGATCATCCCGCGTACGAGATCCTGGTCGCGGCGGAAGACGCCCGCGATCCGGCGCTGGAGATCGCGCGCCGTGTGCAGGAGGATTTTCCGCACGTTTCCATCCGGATCCACCCCGGCGCGCGCGCGCTCGGCCTGAACCCGAAGGTCAACCTGCTCGCCGCGCTCTTCGACCGCGCCCGGTACGATGCCGTGCTCATCTCCGACAGCAACGTGCGCGTCGGCCCGGAGTACTTGGGCGAGATGGCCGCGGAGATGGCGGACCCGGCCGTCGGTCTGGTGACCAACATCGTCGTCGGCGAGGGTGAAGGGCTGGGCGCGGTGCTCGAGAGGCTCCACCTCAACTCCTTCGTCGCTGCCGCCGCCAGCCTGGCGCGAGTCGCCGCCGGGCGCGCGTGCGTGATCGGAAAATCGATGCTGCTGCGCCGGAGCGACCTCGAGCGGCTGGGCGGGCTGTACGAGGTGCGCAACCTGCTCGCGGAAGACTTCGCCATCGGCCGCATGTACGAGGTGGCAGGCTTTCGCGTCGCGCTGTCGCCGTACCTGGTTCGCTGTGTAAACGACGGCTGGACCGTGGAGCGCTTCCTCAACCGCCACGTTCGCTGGGCCCAGATGCGTCGCCGCATTGCGCCGGGCGCATATCTCGGCGAGTTGCTGCTCAATCCGGTGCTCTGGATCACGCTCGCTACCGCCGCGCTCTGGTCTACGCGGCCAGGCAGGGACCTGCGCCTGGCGGCCGTCGCCGCAGCGGGAGTGGCCGTGAAGGTCGCCTCGGACGCGCTGGTCAGCCGCCGCCTGCGAGGGTCGTTGCCGCGACCCTTCGAAATCCTGGTGATGCCCTTCAAGGATCTGGCCATGGCGGCAGTCTGGCTGGTGGCGTGCTTCCGCAGGCGGGTGAGCTGGCGCGGGAACGAGCTGCGTATCGAGGAGGGCGGCCGGCTCGTGCCGGCCCGATCCGTCGAGAATGCGGAGGCGACATGATCGCCCGCCTGCTACACCTCGACGAGCTGCTCTTCCGCCGCATCGGCTCCTTCCGTCCGAGTGGCCTGGTCCGCGTGATGCGCGGCCTCACGCACCTCGGCAATGCGGAGAGCTGGTTCGTGATCGGGTTCTTCCTGCTCGCCTGCGGCGGGCAGGCTGCTCATTACGGCCTGCTGCTCGGCACCGGAGCCCTGCTCGCGACGTTGGTCTCGCAGACGTTGAAGCGCGCGTGCTGCCGGCCGCGCCCGAGCAACAAGCTGCCCGGTTTCGTCGCCATCGTCGACAACCCGGACGCGTTTTCATTTCCCAGCGGGCATGCCGCGGCCGCCTTCGCGGTCGCCGTGGCGCTCGCCGGGCAAGGGGCGGGCCTCGGTCCGCTCGCGCTCGTTCTCGCCACCGCCATCAGCATCTCCCGCATCTACCTTGGCGCGCACTACCCTCTCGACGTGGCGGCCGGAGCGCTTCTCGGCTGCGGATGCGGCGCGCTCGCGCGGCTCGTTGGCGATTAGTCGTCGCTCCACCCTCTCCGCTTGCGCGCTCGCCCGCTGCTGCGCAACATCCGATCCCGTGAAGGATCTGACCTG
>VBKQ01000184.1 GCA_005879505.1 Deltaproteobacteria bacterium | reverse complement strand
CGACGGCCAGAGGTTCCACAACCAGGTCCCCGGCGATCCGCCGCTGACCGACCTCATCCGCTGGCGGCGACACCGCGCTGCCGGCGCCTGGCCCGATTTCGCCGATGCGCCGCCGGCGCCTGCTCCTCCCGTGCGGGTGACGGAAGGAGAGCTGCGCATCACCTTCGTCAACCACGCCACCGTGCTCATCCAGATGGACGGCCTGAACGTGCTCACCGACCCGATCTGGGGCGACGTGGCGGGACCAGTGCCCTACATCGCGCGCAAGCGGCGCCGGCCGCCGGGCATCCGGTTCGAGGACCTGCCGCCCATCGACGCCGTGCTCATCAGCCACGACCACTACGACCACATGGACATCCCGACGCTGCAGCGGATCTCCGCGGAGCACCACCCGCGCTTCGTGGTCGGCCTGGGGCAGGCGGCGCTGCTCGCGAGCTTCGGCTTCCATCGGGTCACCGAGCTGGACTGGTGGCAATGGACGAGCATCGGCGGCGTGCGCGTCTGGGGCGTTCCCGCCCGCCACAACTGCCGCCGCGGCGCATGCGACCGCAACGCGCGGCTCTGGCTCGGCTTCGTGCTGCGATCGCACTCCGGCGACGTCTACTTCGCGGGGGACACCGCCTACGGGCCGCACTTCCAGGAGATCGTGGAACACTTCGGCGCGCCCCGGGTTGCGCTGCTCCCGATCGCTCCGGGCGTGCCGCGGCTGCTGTTCGGACCCGTGCACATGGATGCCCACGATGCCACCATCGCGGCGCGCACGCTGGGCGCCAGGACTTCCATCCCCATCCACTTCGGGACGTTCGCCCAGGGCGACGAGGCGGATGGCGAAGCGGAAGCGAAGCTGCGAGCGGCGCTGCGGGAGCCGGGAAGCACGCGCTTCGTCATCCTGAAGAACGGCGAGTCGTTCACCAGCTCACCAGCGGTGGAAGGCTCATGAAGATGGCGTCGACGTTGCCGCCGCTCTTCAGGCCGAACAGCGTCCCGCGGTCGTAGATCAGGTTGAACTCCACGTACCGGCCGCGCCAGCGCAACTGCGCGGAGCGGTCGGCTTCCGTCCAGGGCGTTCCACGCCGCCGCTCCACGATCGGCACGTAGGCGGGGAGGAACGCATCGCCGACCTGTTGCACGAAACGCCACTCTTCCTCCCCGCGCAAGTAGTCGAAGAAGATCCCGCCGACGCCGCGTTCCGACCCCCGGTGCGGGAGGAAGAAGTACTCGCGCGCCCACTGCGAGAAGCGCGCGTAGCGGTCGGGTCCACACGTCTGCTGCAGGACGCCGTGGAAGTGCGTGGTGTCCTCGGGGAAAGGCCTGAAGGGCGTCAGATCCATGCCGCCGCCGAACCACGAGATCTCGCCCGCCTCGAGATAGCGGACGTTCATGTGAACGACGGGCACGAAGGGGTTCTTCGGGTGCAGGACGAGCGAAACGCCGGCCGCGGAGAATGGCTTGCCGGCCAGGTCTTCGAACTTCGGGGACCGCACGTCCGCGCCACGAGCCTCCGGGAGGGCGCCGGGCGGCGCGGGCGGGAAACTGTCGCCGTGCACCGCGGAGAAGTTGCAGCCCGCTTTCTCGAACAGCTCGCCGCGGAGCTCGCTCATCTCCCCGCCGCCCCCGCCGGGCCGTTCCCAGCCGGTGCGGCGGAACGTCGCGCCGGATCCCTCCAATTGCTCGAGTCCGGCGACGATGCGGTCCCTCAGCTCGCGAAACCGCTGCTCGACCTCGGCCCGGAATGCCTGCATGCGCCGCCGGCTATTTCTGGCCGGTCACCGCAGCGCTGACCTCGGCGGCAAAATCCTTCTGCTCTTTCTTCAGGCCTTCGCCGAGCGCGTAGCGGGTAAAACGTCGCACCTGGATGTTCTCGCCGATCAACGCGACCGCCGCGTTGATCTCGTCCTGCACCGAGCGCTTTCCTTCCGGGTCGCGAAAGAACGCCTGCTCGAGCAAGCAGTTCTCCTTGTAGAACTTCTCCATCTTCCCGGGGATGATCTTGTCGAGCATCGCCTCCGGCTTGCCCTGCTCACGCAGCTGGGCGCGCTGGACGCTCTTCTCCTGATCGACTTCGGCCGCCGGCACGTCCTCGCGGCGCAGCCACTTCGGATTGCTCCAGGCGATCTGCATCGCGACGTCCTTGACCAGCGCCTGGAACTTCTCGTTGCGCGCGGTGAAATCGGTCTCGCAGTTCACCTCGACGAGCACGCCGATCTTTCCGCCTAGATGGATGTAAGACCCCACGGCGCCTTCGGTGGCGCTGCGGCCGGCCTTCTTGCCCGCCGTAGCCAGGCCCTTCTCGCGCAGCCAGGTGACGGCCCGCTCCGGGTCACCGCCCGACTCCACCAGCGCCTTCTTGCAATCCATCATCCCCGCGCCGGTCTTCTCGCGCAGGTCCTTGACCATCGCCGAAGTCACTTCCGCCATCGGGTCCTACTCCTCCGTCTTCGCTTCGCCGCCGTCGCTCGGCTCACCGCCGCCCAGCGTGGGCTTGTGTTCCACGATCGGACCCGGGGCCGGCTCGGCATCGGCGCGCATCATCGGGCGCCGCTCCCCGCCGCGGCCTCCGCGCATGCCGCCGCGGCGGCCATCTCGCCGGCCACGGCGCTCGGAAGCCGAGTCGCGATCCTCGCCCACTTCTGCCTCGGGCTGCGCCGGCTCGCCGGCGTGGTGCGCCTGGTAGCGCGCCTTTCCCTCGATGGCCGCGTCCGCGATCTTTCCGCAGAAGAGCCGGATCGAGCGAATGGCATCATCGTTGCCGGGAATGACGTAATCGATGCCTTCCGGGTCGCAGTTGGTGTCGACCAGCGCGACGATGGGGATGCCGAGCCGCGTCGCCTCGTGGATGGCGATGTGCTCCTTCTTCGGATCGATCACGAAGAGGCAGCCCGGAAGCCGCGTCATGTCCTGGATGCCCCCCAGGTTCTTCTTCAGCTTCTCCATCTCGTTCTCGAGCAGCGCCACTTCCTTCTTGGGCAGCTTCTCGAAAGTTCCGTCAGCGGCCATCTTCTCCAGTGTCTTGAGCCGGTCGATGCCGCTCTTGATGGTCTTGAAGTTGGTGAGCGTGCCGCCGAGCCAGCGGTTCACCACGTAGAACTGGCCGGAGCGCGTCGCCTCCTCCACCACCGCGTCCTGCGCCTGCTTCTTGGTGCCGACGAAGAGCACCGAGCCGCCGCGCGAGCAGACGTCGCTGACGAACTTGAACGCCTCGCGCGCGAGCCGGACCGTCTTTTGTAGATCTACGATGTAGATGCCGTTGCGGGCGCCGAAGATGTACGGCTTCATCTTCGGATTCCAGCGCTTGGTCTGGTGGCCGAAGTGGACGCCGGCCTCGAGCAGCTGGCGCATGGTGATGCCCTGCACGGGCTGCATCGCGGCCTTCTGGACATCCTGATCGGACACCAGAGGAGCCACCTCGCTCCTGTCGGGACCTGTCGGAGCGAGCTGGACAGGATGTGGTTCGACGTTCTCGGACATCATTCGTTTTTTCTCCTCCACCTCCGTCACGCCAAGGCGGGCCCATGCGGGAACCCCGCCCTGATCGGGAGGTGTGCGTAGTTGGACTACAGGAACAGCAGACTCTCCGGAGACAACCCGGAAAGGGACGGGCGATCTAACAGGTTGGACGGCTT
>VBKQ01000095.1 GCA_005879505.1 Deltaproteobacteria bacterium | reverse complement strand
ACCGTTCGGCGCGGCATGCCGCGCGCAACTACGCCCGCGCGCGCACGACGTCAAGCGCGTCGGATCACTTGACCCGGACGCAGCGCTCTCCGTCCTTGTTGTCGGGCCGGTACTCGTACTCCCCGATCCAACCCTGGGCCTTGTTCTGCAGCGTGCAGGCGCCGCACTCGACCCGCTGCTCGCCCGAGACCCGGTCGCAATCGGAGACGTCCTTGATGGCATGCGCGCATCCGGCGGCAGCCAGGAGCAGAAGAAAAACGGCTCGCTTCATACCCTCTCCACGGAGTGCACGCCCGGGATCTGCCCGATGGCGCGCAGCACGTCGTTGAGCTGCTTCACGTCCGCAATCTCGACCTCGAAGGTGCTCACGGCGCCGTCGCCGTTGGCGCGCGCGTTCGCCTGCACGATGTTCACGCCGACTTCGGCGAACGTCTCGCTCATCCGGGCGAGCAGGCCCTTGCGGTCGTCGCTCATCACCCGGAGATTGACCACCCGCTTGAAGTCCCCGTGCACGTCCCAGGCGACGTCGACCCGGCGCTCGGGATCCGTCTCCATTGCCTTGCGGCAGCCCTGGACGTGGACGGTGACGCCGCGGCCGCGGGTGATGAATCCGACGATGGGGTCGCCCGGCACCGGAGCGCAGCACTTCCCGTAGCGCACCAGCACGTCGTCGACGCCCCCGATGCGCACTCCGCCGGAGGTGCGCGACCGCTGCGCCACGCGCCGGAAGAGCTGGGTCAGGGCGCTGGTGGTCCCGTTCGCGTCGCCGTCGATCTTCTCCGCTGGCTTGAGCTTCTCCTGCGGATACAGCTTGTGCAGCACGTTCGCCGCCGAGAGCTTCCCGTACCCCACGGCGCTCACCAGATCGTCGGCGCGCGAGTGCCCCATGTCGTTCGCCGCCTTGAGGAACTCGCGCGTCTTGGCGATCTTGGTGAAGTTCAGATCGAAGCGCTTGAACTCCCGCTCCAGCAGGTCGCGGCCGATGTCGATGCTACGCTCCCGCTGTTGCGTCTTGATGAAGTTGCGGATCTTCGCCTGCGCTCGGCTGGTCTTGACGAAGCTGAGCCAGTCCTTGTTCGGCCGGGCGTTCGGGCTGGTGAGGATCTCGACGCTATCGCCGTTCTTCAGCTTGTAGCGCAGCGGGACGATCTTGCCGTTCACCTTGGCCCCGACGCAGTGCGCTCCCACCTCGGAGTGGACCGCGTAGGCCAGGTCGACGGGAGTGGACCCGAGCGGGAGGCTCTTCACGTCGCCCTTGGGAGTGAAGACGAACACCTCGTCCTGGAACAGGTCCACCTTCACCGTTTCCAGGAACTCCCGCGGATCCTTCAGGTCCTGCTGCCACTCCATCAGCTGGCGCAGCCAGGCGAACTTCTGCTCGTCCTTGCCGCCGGTCTTGCCTTCCTTGTACGCCCAGTGCGCCGCGATACCCTCCTCGGCGATCCGGTGCATCTCCTCGGTGCGCATCTGGATCTCGATGCGCTCGCCGGTAGGACCGATCACGGTGGTGTGCAGCGACTGGTACATGTTCGGCTTGGGGATGGCGATGTAGTCCTTGAACCGCCCCGGCACTGGCTTCCAGAGGGAATGGATGAGCCCGAGCGCCTCGTAGCAGGCGGGGACCGTCTTGAGGATGAGCCGGAACGCGACCACGTCGTGCAGCTGGGTCACCGAGGAGAGCCCGTGTTTCCGCATCTTCTTCCAGATGCTGTAGACGTGCTTGGGCCGGCCGTGCACGTCGGCCTCGAGGCCGGCCTCCTTCAGTTTGGTCTGGAGCAGCTCGACGACGTCAGCGATGAACTTCTGCCGGTCCTTCTGGCTCTGCGCGAGTTGCGTCTCGACGTCGGCGTACTCGCCCGGCTTCAGGTACTTGAAGGCGAGGTCCTCCAGCTCGATCTTGATCCACTGGATTCCCAGGCGGTTCGCCAGCGGCGCGTAGATGTCCAGGGTCTCCTGCGCGATGCGCTGCTGCGCGTCGGGCCGCATGTGCTCCAAGGTGCGCATGTTGTGCGTGCGGTCGGCCAGCTTGACCAGGATCACCCGGATGTCCTTGGCCATCGCCACCAGCATCTTGCGGAAGTTCTCCGCCTGCTTTTCCTCGATGCTGACAGCCTGGGACGACTGGAAGGTGCCGAGTTTGGTGACCCCCTCGACGAGGTCGAGGACCTCCTGCCCGAACAGCTCGCGGATCTCCTCGGGCTTGGCGAGGGTGTCCTCGATGGTGTCGTGAAGGAGCCCGGCGACGATGCTCGCCTCATCGAGCTTCAGGTCCGCGAGGAGGCCGGCGACTTCAAGCGGGTGGACGAGGTAGGGCTCGCCCGATTTGCGGATCTGCCCCTGGTGCACCTTCGCGGAATAGACGTACGCCTTCTTCACGAGGTCCAGGTCCGCATCCGCATGGTATGCGTTGACCTTTTCCAGGATGTCGTTGAGGCGGATCATCAGCGCTACCAAGAGCGTATCGCGTCGCGAAAACGCCAGCAAACTCCACTAACGCGCTTCGACGCGCCGTGCCACAACTGGATTCGGCCTCTGATGTCCGCGGATTGACCCATGCGCCGGGCGGCTCGTATGCTCGCGAACCCGATGATCATCTGTCCGGCGTGCGGCAAGGAGAACGAAGACGTCGCCTCCGAGTGCAAGCGGTGCAGGGCGCCGCTGCGCGAGGAGGCCGCCGCCGACGAGTTGGCGATGCCCCAGTCGCTGGGCGAGGTCTGCCGCCGCTGCGAGGCCTACAACGAGCCGGGGGTGAGCGTCTGCACCAACTGCGGGCTCCAACTCTTCGCCGCGCCGGCGTCCGGGCAGCCGCCTCTGGACAAGACGCCTCCGGACGCTTTCACTCCGCCCTCCCAGGTTCCGGAAACGCTCTCGGAGGAGTTGCGCGCGCTCGCCATCTCCGACGAGGAAGCCGCGGAGGCAGGGCTGACCATGGCGGCGCGCAGCGGCGTCGCCATCGAGACGACTCCGCCGGCGGCGTTCGCTCCGCCCGGCGTGGCGCAATCCGCGAGCGGCCGGGCCCGCGTCGGCGAAGGTGTCCCGGCGGCGGCCGCCTCCGGCGCGGCGCCAGCGCGGAGGCCTCCTCCCGCTCCTCCGCGCGCACCGCCGCCCGCGCCGGTGTTGGGGGCCGCCCTGCCCGCCGGAAAAGCCTGCCCGAACTGTGGCGCGCTGAATCCGCCGGCTGCCAAGTTCTGCTTCGAGTGCGGGACTCCGTTTGCCAGGAAGGCCGCCGGTCCTCGTCCGCCCTCCATCGAAGTGGCCGCGGAGCTGCCCGCGGAGACTTTCGAAGACGCGACGATGGAGAGCTCGCCGGTGGCACTCGACGAGCCTGTGCCCGCCGAATCGGCCGCTGAACCCATTCCGGAGGAGCAGCCGCCGCCGTTCGCGGCGAAGCTCGTGCTGCAGAACGGCAGCGCGGAGGGGACCGAGTTCGCCCTGGGCCACCTCGAGAACAGCCTGGGCGGCTCGGCGGCGCATATCGGCCTCGGCGACGACCCGTTCATCGCGCCGCACGCGGCAACCCTCGCTTTCGTCGACGAGCGGCTCGTGCTTCGCGACGAGGGCAGCGCGAACGGCGTGTACGTCAGGGTGCGCGAATCGGCCGCGCTCGAGCCCGGCGATCTCTTCGTCGCGGGCGAGCGCCTGCTGCGCTACGAGGGACCGGTCGAGATGGTGCCGCCCGCAGAGGGCGACCTTCCCCTGCTCGGCGCTCCGCGACCCGCCCAGGGACCGGTGTATCGCGTGACGGAGGTGCTGCTGGGAGCGAAGACCGGTCGCACCTGCCATCGCGGAGGGCCCGTCATCTCCATTGGCAGGGCGGGCTGCGACATGAACTTCGCGGGCGATTCGCTGCTCGCAGCAAAGCACGGCGAGATCCGGATCGCCGAGGATGGGACGGCCGCGCTCGCCGATCTCGGCCATGGGCCCTCGGGGGTGTTCCTGCGCGTCCGCGCGCAGCAGCCCGTCGAGCTGCAGGCCGGAGACGTGGTCCGGGTCGGCGACCAGCATCTCCGCGTCGAAGTCGGGTAGGCGTCACTCGGCGTACAGCCTAGTACCTGGCCGGGTCGAGCCGGTTTGCCGCCTGGTACTCGATCCTGGCCCGCGCCGGATCCGAGCCGAGCAGGAGGCCGCCGAGCCGGAAGTGCGCCTCGGCGTTGTCGGGGTCGATCGCGATCGCCTGCGCCAGCAGATCGCGCGCCGCCGCTGGATTCCCGGACTGTGCCGCTCGTCGGACGAGCTCGTTCGCGCGGGCCGCGGCGCCCTCCCTCGCCGCGGTGCCTGCGGTCGTAACCGCCATCGCCGGCGGTCTCGAACCGGTCCGCGGGCGCAGGATTGCCGCGGCCGCCGCCAGGGCGACGATGGCGCAGCCGGCCGCGAGCTTCCCGACCCAGCCCGATGGTGTCCTCGCCACCGGACCGGCGGGAGCCGGGCCGAGGAAACGTGCCGGGGTGCGCGGCAGCGTTTCTCGAGACGGAGTCGTGCTCTGCTGCTCGCGGCCGCGCGGGCTATCGCGGCGCGGGATCGCGAGCAAGAGCTGACGGAGCTCCTCCGCCGACTGCGGCCGCAGCGCCGGGTCCTTGGAGAGCACGCGCAGGATCAACGCTTCCATGACCGCCGAGATCGGCGCGTTCGGCTGCTTGCGGCGGGGAGGAACCGGAGGCTCGTTGACCTGACGGGTGAGCACGTCCATCGAGTTCGGTCCGTCGAAAGGCAGCTCACCCGTGACCATCTGGTAGAGGATGATCCCGACGGCGTACAGGTCGCAGCGGCCGTCGAGCTGCCCTCCGGTGGCTTGCTCCGGCGCCATGTATTGCGGGGTCCCGCAGACCAAGTCGCTGCGCGTGAGCACGGGCAGATCGCTATCGAGGATCTTCGCGATCCCGAAGTCGAGGACCTTGACGTAGTCAGGGTGATCGCGCCGCTGCTCCACCATCACGTTCTCGGGCTTGAGGTCGCGGTGGATGACGTGGTGCGCGTGGGCCTCGCCGAGGGCCGCCAGCACCTGCGCCATGATGTTGCAGAGGCGCTCTTCCGGGATCGGCCACTCGTCGCGGAGCACCAGGCGCAGGTCTTTCCCGTTCACGTACTCCATCACGATGTAGAGCGCGCCGTCGGTATCGTTGCGACCGAAGTCGAGCACCTGGATGCTGTTCGCATGGTTGAGGCGGCTCGCCGCCAGCGCCTCACGCTCGAACCGCCCCACGACCGACGAATCCTCGAGCAGCGCCGGCTTGAGCATCTTCAGGCAAACGAGGCGGTCCAGGGCCAGGTGCCGGGCCCGGTAGACCTTGCCCATTCCGCCCTGTCCGATCAGCTCCTCGACCTTGAAACGCCCAGCGACCGTCTCGCCGATCCGGGCGTCGCGCGCCGGACGGCGCCCGAATCCCGGACTGGCTGCTGGCGCCGGTGGCGGCGCGAGAGCCGCTCCGCAGTACACGCACACTTTCGCGGAACCAGGCGGAAGTGCCCGGGCGCATCGCGGGCACGTTGCGCCGCTCCAGTCCTTCGCCGGCAAGGAGCCCTCCCCGGCCGAAGACGATCGCACAGGTGGCGGTTTTTGACCAAATACCTTGGTCAAAAACGCCCCGAGCTCCGTGCCTTGACCCTTATTCCGCCAGCGTCATAGAACCGCTCGCATGGACTGCCCCCGCTGCGGCGCGCACAATGAGTCCGACGTCGGATCCTGTCTTTCCTGTGGCGCGGCGGTAAGCGAGAGCGAGAACCTCCCCACCATCGCGCAAATGCCGCATGGACCGCCGTCCTCCCCGGCCAAAGCGGCTGCGCCGCGGCTCGCGCAAGGCGCACCTCCGAAGCAGTGCCCGAACTGCATGACGCTCAACGCGGCGACGTTCAAGTTCTGCGCCCGCTGCGGAACGCCTCTCGGCGCGACGGCCGCCCCCGGCGCGCCCGCGCCGAAGGGTGCAGCTGCTCCTGCGAAGTCGGCGCCTCCTCCCAAGCCGCCCGCTCCCGTCAAACCCGCGGCCCCAGCGCGGCCCGTACCTCCTCCGCCGCCTAAGCCGGTGACCGGGCAATCCCGCCCGCCGCCCGCGCCACCGAAACCCGCCGCTCCCGTCCGGCCACGCGCTCGCGTCTCCGCCATCGCCCGCGACGGGAGCCGCAGCGCCGACTTCGTCCTGGTGAAGGATGAGACGCGCGTCGGCCGCGACGTCGAGCCGACCGAGGTGAAGCTCGACAAGGATCCGTTCATCGCCCCCGTACACGCGGTCTTCCGCTTCGAAGGCCCCCAGCTCGTGGTCCAAGACTCGGGAACCGCGAACGGAGTGTTCCTCTGGCTCAAGGAGCGGACGCTCGAGTCCGGCGACGAGCTGCGGATCGGCCGCCAGCGGCTGCGCATCGAGTGGATGCCGGACGAACCGGAGCAGCTCGCCGATCAGCCGGTCTGGGGCAGCCCCAACCCCGGATACGTGGCGCGGGTCGTGCAAATCCTGGAAGGCGGCGGGGAAGGCGACGTCTACCCTCTCAAGCCCGGGGAGAACCTGGTCGGACGCGGAACGGGAGATGTGAGCTTTCCGAATGACGGGTACGTCTCGAGCAAGCACGCGAGCATCACGGTCGGCGAAGGGTCGCTGGCTGTGAAGGACCTGGGCAGCGCGAACGGGACGTTCGTGCGCGTGAACGGCCAGGCGGCGGTGACGGCGGGGGACTTGCTGCTCGTCGGGGAGCAGATCCTGCGGATCGACCCTGCCTGAGGAGCGACGGCTCGGCGCCGTGAACGTCTATCTCAGCAGTGATCCTTGGCCGTGCAGGAAACCAGGGCCAGCTTCTTCAGGGCCGCGACCGGCGGATCGCCCTGTAACGACGCGAACAGGGCGCCGAGCGCGATGGCGATGAGGATCTGTCGCAACGTGAGGCGTGTCATGAAGATCTCCCAGGCATTCGATGCACCCTCACGGGTCGCGATTCGACCCACCACCGTTACAGTCAGCCCGCCAAACGCTCCGCCAACTGCGCCCTGATCCGGGCTCGGAATCGCTCGAGCCGCATGGTCACCGCACTCTTTCCCACGCCCATCCGCAGGGCGATCTCGCGGGCCGAGAGCGTCCCCTCCAGGTAGAAGAGGCGCACGGTCTCCTTCTCCGGACCCTCGCGCAGGCCGTCGATGAGGTCGCGGACGGCGCGCAGCTCCGCTTCCTTCTCCAGCACGTGGGAGGCGGCCGGGACGTGATCCTCGACCAGGCGGGCCTCCCGGCTGGCTTCCTCCGTCGCCTTCGAATGGGTCGCCCGCCAGGTCAGATAGCTGCGGGCGCGGTTGCGGGCGATGGTGAAGAGCCAGGCCGCGAATCGGTCGCGGTCCTTGAGCGATGCGAGTGCCCGGAAGCCGCGGACGAACGCCTCCTGGACCACGTCATCGGCCTCGTCCGGATCGAGCTCCGAGAAGCTCGCCGCGAGGCGCGACACCGCCGGCCGGTAACGCCGGAAAAGCTCCTCTTCGGCAGCCTTGCCGCGCGGGCCACCGGTGAGGGCGCGGCCGACCAGGACCGAGTCCTTCACCCGCCCATCGAGCAGCGTCAGATGTGGGCGGACAGGAGGTTCGGGGAGCTCTAGAGCCGCGCGGTTCGTCGCAGGGGTCATGGGCTTCTAGCACCCGGCGTGCCCATGCCATCCCGCGCACCCGCTCCCAGTATTTCCGCGAACTTACGCGCCGCGTGAGTCGCATCACGGGGCATTCCACCGCGACAAGCCTGTCATGGGCGGGGTGGTTTTCCGCAACCGTTTGGCGTGACGCCCCTTACGATTGCGGTTATCCGCGCCCGCATGCTCGGGATGGTGAACGAAAAAGCGCTGCGCGAGCTCGGCTGGGGCCGGATCTGCGGCGAGCTCGAGGCCCGCGCCCGCACGCCGATGGGCCGGGAGCGTTCGCGATCGCGGATGCCCTACGACGATCCGGACGCGGCGCGCCGGCAGCTGCAGCTCGTCGAGGAGGCGCGCTTGCTCCGGAGGCATGAGCGCGAGCTGCCGCTCGCCGATGCGACCGACGTCCGGCCATCGCTCGGCCGCGCCGCGCGCGAGGGGACCCTGGAGCCCGCCGAGCTGATGCAGGTCGCGCGCCTCATCCGCGCGAGCGATTCGGCGCGGCGGTTCTGTTTCTCGCAGGCAGACCGCGCGCCGCTCCATTTCGAGCGGGCACAGGAGCTGTCCGAGCTGATTCCGCTGGCGCAGGAGCTGGAGCGCTCGTTCGATCAGGGCGGAAAGCTGCTCGATACGGCCAGCGCGCTTCTCGGCGAGCTGCGCGAGCGAGCCCGGGGGCTTCACCGCGCCCTCAAGCAGCGCCTGGAGGAGATGCTCAAGGACGAGAAGATCGTCGCCATGCTGCGCGACACCTACTTCTCGGTGCGGGGCGACCGCTACGTCCTTCCCGTGCGCGCGGAGCATCGCGCGCACATGCCCGGGATCGTGCACAACGCCTCGAACTCGGGGCAGACGCTGTTCGTCGAGCCGCAGCAGCTCGTCGAGCTGGGAAACCAGCTCACCATCGCCGAGGCGGGCGCGCTCGAGGAGGAGCAACGCATCCTGCACGAGCTCTCCGGCGCGGTCGGGCGACGCGCGCCGGTGCTCGAGCACGACGTCGAGGTTCTCGGGGTCCTCGACGAGGCGGCGGCGGGCGGACGGCTCGCGGACGATCTGGACGCGGGCGCGCCGGAGCTGGGCGGAGATCGCTTCGAGCTGCGCAAGGCCCGCCATCCGCTGCTGGTGCTACAGCGCAAGCCGGGCAGCGTCGTGGCGAACGACATCGCCTTGCCGGCTCGGGCGCAGGCATTGATCGTCAGCGGACCGAACGCCGGGGGCAAGACGGTCACCATCACGGCCGTCGGGCTCTGCGCGCTGATGGCGCGAGCCGGCCTCCCCATTCCCGCCGAAGCGGGCTCGCGAATGCCGCTCTACCGGACCGTGTACACGGCGATCGGCGACGAGGGCGACCTGTCCCGCGACCTCTCCACGTTCACCGCGCATCTGTCGGCGCTGAAGTGGATCCTGGAAGCGGCCGGTCCCGGCACCCTCGCCCTGATCGACGAGATCGCCGCCGATACGGACCCACGCGAGGGCGCAGCCATCGCGGTCGCCGCACTGGAGAAGCTCGTGGCGGCGGGCGCGGAGGTGCTGATCACGACGCACCTCGAGGAGCTGAAGGCGCTGGCGCTCGCCGATCCGCGCTTCGCGCCCGCCAGCGTCGGATTCGACGTCGAACGTCTCGCCCCGACGTACCGCTTGCGGCTCGGCGAAGTGGGCGCGTCCTCGGCCATCGAGATCGCCCGGCGGGTCGGGTTGCCCGAGGACGTCTGTGTCCGCGCGCGAGAGATCCTCGGAGGAGGCACCTCCGTGGTCTCGCAGGCCGTGGAGCGGCTGGAGAGGGAGCGCGCGGAAGGGGCGCGGGCGCGCGCAGAGCTGGCAGCGACCCGCGAGGATCTGGAGCGGGAACGAACCGCGCTGCGGCGCGAGCGCGAACGCTTGGGCGAGCTGGAACGCCAGACGCGGGCGGGAACGCGCTCGGACCTGATCGACGACCTGCAGAAGAAACGCGCCGAGGTGGCGGCGCTGATCGCGCAGCTGCAAGCCGCCCCGGCGATGGCGCAGGCCGTCGAGGCCCAGCGCGCCATCGAGAGCGCCGTGGCGGCCGAGCAGCGGGAGCAGGCGCGCATCGAGGAGCCCGAAGCGCTTGCGGAAGGTGCGCTCGCACCCGGCGCCCGGGTGAAGCACCTGCGCCTGGGAACGGAAGGGGTAGTGCTGGACGTGCAGGAGGGCAGCGCGACCGTGCAGATGGGCGCGCTGCGCAGCAAGGTGCCGATGCAGGATCTGGTCAAGATCGGGCGCGCCGTGCGCCAGGCGGGGTTCCGCAAGAGCAAGGCGGAGAAGATGGAGCGGGCAGAGCAGGCCCGGGCGGCCGCCGTGCAGGTGCGGGTCCCGATGGTCGACGTGCGGGGCATGCGGGTGGACGAGGCGCTCCGCGCCGTCGAGCTGGAGCTGGATCGGGCGACCCGGGCGGGGGAGGAGCGCGTGCATGTCCTGCACGGACATGGCAGCGGCGCGCTGAAGGCAGCGGTACGGGAGCACCTGCAGCGGAGCCCGTATGTCGCGAGAGCGCGACCGGGGGAGCAGCATGAAGGGGGCGACGCGATAACGGTGGTGGAGCTGGCGTAGCCGCGTCCGCGGTGCAACACACCAGCCCGCCGCGCCGGGAGAGTTGGCGCCGGCGAGCTAAAGTGCGTCCCGAACGGAGGGGCGCACATGAAAAGAATGATCGCTGCGATGGCCTGCGCGGTCTCGGGCTGCATCTACGCCGACGTGAAGACGCCGCTCGCCTACCGCGCGCCGACCGCGGTGGAGGCGAAAGCGGCCGGGGCTGCCGACGTGGAGGGCACGGCCTGCAACCGGGCGGTACTCGGGCTCGTGGCGTGGGGCGATGGCGGCTACGCAGCGGCAGTAGCCGACGCCAAAGCCAGGTCCGGCGCGACCGAGTTGGCCGACGTCCGCGCCGATACCACCTTCTTCAATGTCCTCTTCCTCTACGACAAGGCGTGCACCCGCGTCACGGCGAAGGCCGTCCGGTGAAAGGGCTCCTGCTCTGCGGGCTGCTCTTCTCTGGATGCGCGGGATCCATGATTCGCCCGCATGGGGTCGCGATCGTCTTCGAGGACAGCTCGGCCCCGCTGGAGTGGCGCGCCGATACCGGATCGGCGCCGCGCGAAGTCCACGGCGAGTCCTGCCGCAACGCAATCGGGCTGCCGCTCTTCCTATGGGGAGGATGGGACCTGGGTGGCTGGGGCGACGCTGGCTACCGCGATGCGGTCGCCAAAGCGCAGGCACAGGCACCGGGGAGCACACTCTCCGACGTCCGCGCGGATGTGCGGTTCGTCAATGTCCTCATCTGGCGGCAGGAATGCCTCGAGGTGACCGCGGCGGCCAGATAGGCGGGTGAGTGTCGAGCAACTCGCCTCGCTGCCGCACCAATGTGGAGTTG
>VBKQ01000183.1 GCA_005879505.1 Deltaproteobacteria bacterium | reverse complement strand
TGGGCGAGCGGCAGATGCGGCCGGAGTGGGGTTGCCGCGTGCACGACTTCGTCTTCGCGCCGAACAACACCGCCACGCAGACGCTGGTCGGGCACCACGTGGAAGAGGCGCTCGCCAAACACGAGTTCCGAATCCGCAACATCCAGGTGGAGGCCCTGCCCGACCCGGACAGCGCGGAGCGGATCCAGGTCGACGTGCGCTACGAGATCCGCGCCACAAAC
>VBKQ01000182.1 GCA_005879505.1 Deltaproteobacteria bacterium | reverse complement strand
GAGCCGATCCGGTCACGTTCGAAACGCTGCGCGACATCACCTTGCTCCCGTTGCACGTGGTGCGCGCGGCGAGCAGCCATCGGGCGGCGGTGACCGACCATACGGAAGCGCTCGCCTCAGGGGAGGCGCACGAACCGCTCTTCACCGGCGTGCAGGAGGTGGAGCGGTTCCTTTATCTCGGCGACGACCGCCTGAACGCCTTCAACGAAGAGGCGGCGGTCGATCTCTTCTTCGACGCCATGCCGGGGTCCTCCGGCCCGCGGGTTCCGACCATCACCGAATGGCAGTACTTCGACGGCAAGCGCTGGCGGGACATGACCGTCAACCGGGCGGAGAGCGACTCCCGGCGCCTCAGCTTCGGGAGCCATCCAGGGATCGAGAAGCAGATCGTCAACTACGTCGAGACGTACTGGATGCGCGGCAAGCTCGCCGAGCCGCTGAAGGATCCCGCCTCGGTGCAGCTCGACAGCGTCTCCCTGCGCGTCGAGATCCTCGGCGAGGGCATGGCCCCGGAGAATGCCTTCGTCAATATCGGCAACTACATCTTCCTCCCCGTCGACCAGGGAAAGAGCTTCCATCCCTTCGGCGAGGAGCCGAAGTTCGACTGCGCGCTCTACCTCGGTCACAAGGAGCTGTTCTCCGCGCCCGAGGCGCGCATCCGGCTGGAGGCGCAGCTCGTCGAGCCATCCGTGGTGCCCACGCCGGAGGGCAGCCCGGACCTGGTGGTGAGCTTCGAATACTGGAACGGCCGCAAGTGGGCAGAGCTCGGCCGGACCTCTTCGATGGGCGTTTCGGGAGCGCAGGGGCAGTTCAACTTCCTCGACTCCAGCGGCGCGTTCACGCGCAGCGGCGCCGTCAGCTTCGACCGTCCCGGCGACATGGTCGAGGCCGAAGTCGGGGGAACGAAGACCTTCTGGATCCGCGCGCGCATCAACTCCGGCAACTACGGCGCGCCGGGTTCGTACGAGCTGATCGGCCAGAATTGGGTCTTCAAGGAGGACCGGCCGCTGCGGCCGCCCTGTCTGAAGTCGCTGGTGTTCAAGTACGTGCGGGAGCCGAAGCCGATCGCGCACTGCATGAGCTTCAACGACTTCCAGTACCGCGATCACACCGACGACCTGAACACGCCGTACGTCTTCTTCCAGCCGTTCCTCCCCGACCAGGACGAGACGCCGGCCTTCTACCTGGGGTTCGATGCGAAGTTCCCGCAGCGGGGCATCAGCCTCTATTACGAGCTGGATGACGTGGCGGCGGGCGGCGGCGAGCAACTCGGGGGATCCGCCCCGGGCGCCTTGGAAGAGGACCTGGTGCAAAAGGGGCCGCGCGTCGTCTGGGAGCACTGGGACGGCGCCCGCTGGGCCGACCTCTTGCCCCAGGATCGCACCTACGGCTTCACACGCTCCGGCTATCTGACGTTCAACGGCCCGCGCAACTTCGAGAAGCGCAGCGTCTTCGATAGCGAGGCCTGGTGGCTGCGGGCGCGTCTGGAGAGCGGCAGCTATGACCTGGCGCCCGTCCTTCGCGCCGTGCTGGTGAACGCGGTGGACGCGATCAACGGCGTCACGGTGGAAGAAGTGCTCGGCTCGTCCGATGGCTCGATCGACCAGAGCTTCACCCTCGCCAACTCTCCCATCCTCGCTGGACCCCAGGTCTGGGTCCTGGAGCCCGACGCGCCCACGCCCGCCGACCGCAAGACGATCCTGAGCGAGGAAGGGCCCGAGGCGATCGAGCCGGACGCGGATGGCACCGGCACCTGGGTCCGCTGGCACGAAGTGGAGAACGTCTTCGACAGCCAGCCGGGCTCGCGCCATTACCTCTGCGACCCGATCAAGGGCGAGCTGACCTTCGGCGACGGCCGCAAGGGCTGGGTTCCCCCTGTCGCTCGCGATTCGATCAAGTGCGAATACCGCCTCGGGGGAGGCGTCGCCGGCAACGTGGGCGCGAATACGCTCACGGTGCTGAAGCAGAGCATCGCCTTCGTGCAGAACGTCACCAATCCCTTCGCGGCCCAGGGCGGCGCCGATCCGGAGAGCATCGAGGAGGCGAAGCGCCGCGGCACCTTCGCCATCAAGAATCGCGACCGCGCCATCACCGCCGAGGACTACGAGTCGCTCGCTCTCGCCGCCTCGCGCCGGGTGGCTCGGGCGAAGTGCGTGCAGGCTTCCGACGGGAGCATCTCGCTGCTCCTGGTGCCGAAGGCCGAACGGGGGAACGGCGATGCGCGGGCCATTCCCTCGCGGGACCTGATCGACCGGGTCGCCAGCTACATCGACAAGCGCCGGCTGATCACCGCCCGGGTGAACGTCGGCAAGCCCAAGCTCATGCCGGTGTCGCTCGAGCTGACCATCTCGCTCAAGGCGGGCGCCACCGCGGACCGCGTGAAGGCCGACGTAAAGGAGAAGGTGAAGACGCTCCTCAATCCGCTCCACGGCGGCCCCAAGGGCGAGGGCTGGCCCTTCGGGCGCGCAGTCGGCAAGGCCGACCTGTACCCGGTGGTGGAGGGCGTCGACGGCGTCGATCGAATCGCGGATCTCATGATCATCGACGAGAGCCGACGGCTTCGGGTGGAGATGCTGAAGCTCGACGAGGACGAGTTGCCCCAGCTCATCGGCGTCGAGATCTACGATCGCGGGTAAATCGCCATGGCCGAGCAGGTCTTCGAAACTCCCGCGACCGTGCCTCCCCTCCTCGGGCT
>VBKQ01000181.1 GCA_005879505.1 Deltaproteobacteria bacterium | reverse complement strand
AAGAAGTACCTGAAGGCCGCCGCCAAGGGCATCGTGAAGGTGATCTCCAAGATGGGGATCAGCACCGTGCAGAGCTACCACGGCGCCCAGGTCTTCGAGGCGATCGGGCTCTCGCAGGACTTCGTCGACGAGTATTTCACCTGGACGGCGTCACGGGTGGGCGGCGTCGGCATCGACGTGGTGGCGAAGGAAGCGCGCATGCGGCACGAGCGCGGGTTCCCGCCCAAGCGGCCCATCGTGCACACCAGCCTGCCCGCGGGCGGGGAGTACCAGTATCGCTCGAACGGGGAGTTCCACCTGGTGAACCCCGAGACCATCCACAAGCTGCAGCACGCCTGCCGCACCGGGAACTACCGCCTGTTCCAGGAGTACTCGGCGCTGGTCGACGATCAGTCCCGGCAGCTCTGCACCCTGCGCGGCCTGATGGACTTCCGCACCGCCACCAAGCCCGTGCGCCTCGAGGAAGTGGAGCCGGTGGAGTCGATCATGCGCCGCTTCAAGACCGGCGCCATGAGCTACGGCTCCATCTCCAAGGAAGCGCACGAGATGCTCGCGGTGGCGATGAACCGCATCGGGGGCAAGTCGAACACCGGCGAAGGCGGCGAGGACCCCGCGCGCTACCAGCTGGAGGCGAACGGCGATTCGAAGAACTCGGCCATCAAGCAGGTGGCGAGCGCGCGGTTCGGCGTCACCAGCTACTACCTGGTGAACGCCAGGGAGCTGCAGATCAAGATCGCCCAGGGGGCAAAGCCCGGCGAGGGCGGCCAGCTCCCCGGAGCCAAGGTGTACCCGTGGATCGCCAAGGTGCGCCACGCCACGCCCGGTGTGGGACTGATCTCGCCGCCGCCGCACCACGACATCTACTCCATCGAGGATCTGAAGGAGCTGATCCACGATCTGAAGAATGCGAATGCGAACGCTCGCATCAGCGTGAAGCTGGTGGCGGAGCTGGGCGTCGGCACCATCGCGGCCGGGGTCGCCAAGGCGCACGCCGACGTGGTGCTGATCTCGGGCCATGACGGAGGCACCGGCGCTTCCCCGCTCACCTCCATCAAGCATGCCGGAATTCCCTGGGAGCTGGGCCTCGCCGAGACGCATCAAGTGCTGGTCCTGAACGACCTGCGCAGCCGCATCACCGTCGAGGTGGACGGCCAGCTGAAGACCGGCCGCGACGTGGTGATCGGAGCGCTGCTCGGAGCCGAGGAGTTCGGGTTCTCCACCTCTCCGCTGATCGCGCTCGGCTGCATCATGATGCGCGCCTGCCACTTGAACACCTGCCCGGTGGGCATCGCTACGCAGGACCCGCGCCTGCGGGCGAAGTTCGCCGGACAGCCGGAGCATGTGGTGAACTTCATGCGCTTCGTCGCCCAGGAAGTGCGCGAGTACATGGCGGAGCTGGGCTTCCGCACCGTCGACGAGATGGTGGGGCGCTCGGAGCGGCTGGAGATGCGGCGGGCGGTCGATCACTGGAAGGCGCGCAACGTCGACTTCAGCCGCATCCTCTTCAAGCCCACCGTTCCCAAGCACTACGGCCGCACCTGCAAGCAGGCGCAGGACCACGGGCTGGAGAAGTCGCTCGACCGCACCACGCTGCTGGAGCTGGCGAAGCCGGCGCTGGACTTGAAGACGCCTGTGCGCGCCACGCTACCCATCCGCAATACCAACCGGGTGGTCGGCACGATGACTGGAAGCGAGGTGACGCGGCGTTACGGGCCCGGCGGCCTGCCCGACGACACCATCCACTTCCACTTCAAGGGCTCGGCGGGCCAGTCGTTCGGCGCGTTCATCCCCAAGGGGATGACGCTGGTCCTGGAGGGCGACTCCAACGACTACATCGGGAAGGGATTGAGCGGCGGACGGATCGTCGTCTTCCCGCCCAAGGAGTCCCGCTTCGTCGCCGAAGAGAACATCATCATCGGCAACGTCGCCTTCTACGGCGCTACCTCCGGCGAGGCCTTCATCCGCGGCGTCGCCGGCGAGCGGTTCTGCGTGCGCAACTCGGGTATCGACGCGGTCGTCGAGGCCGTCGGCGATCACGCCTGCGAGTACATGACCGGCGGGCGCGTGGTCGTCCTGGGACCGACGGGACGCAACTTCGCCGCTGGTATGTCCGGCGGGGTCGCCTACGTCCTGGATGGCGAGGGGAAATTCGTCAGCCGCTGCAATGCGCAGATGGTGCAGTTGGGTGCGCCGAGCGACGCCGAGCTGCAGGCGGTCAAACGGATGATCGAGCGGCACCGCGAGCTCACCGGCAGCGCGCTGGCCCACCGCGTGCTCGAGCGCTGGGCAGAGAACGCGGCGCGCATGGTGCGCGTGCTCCCCAACGACTATCGCCGCATGCTGGACGCGCAAGAGAAGTTCCGCGCGCAGGGCCTCTCGGCGGAAGACGCGGAGATGGCGGCATTCGAGGCGAACGCGCGCGACGAAGCGCGGGTGGGCGGGAACTAGGAATGGGCAAGCCGACCGGATTCCTCGACTACGCCCGCGAGCCTCTTCACGAGCGCCCGCACCTGGAGCGCATCCGCGACTGGGAGGAGATGCATCTCGGGGTCGCCGAGCAGACGCTGCGCGAGCAGGGCGGCCGCTGCATGGATTGCGCGGTCCCGTTCTGCCACACGGGCAAGATCTTCGGAGGCATGGCTACCGGGTGCCCGGTGAACAACTTCATCCCGGAATGGAACGACCTCGTCTGGCGAGGGCAATGGAAGGAAGCCTGGATCCGGCTCTCGAAGACGAACAACTTCCCCGAGTTCACCGGACGGGTCTGCCCGGCGCCCTGCGAGGGGAGCTGCACGGTGGCGATCGATCTGCCGGCGGTGAACATCAAGATGATCGAGGAGTCGATCGCGGACCGCGCCTTCGCCGAGGGGTGGGTGGAGCCGCAGCCACCCACCGTCCGCACCGGCAAGCGCATTGCGGTGGTCGGCTCGGGGCCGGCGGGCCTCGCCGCCGCGGCGCAGCTCAACCGTGCCGGCCATGAGGTGACCGTCTTCGAGCGCAGCGACCGCATCGGTGGATTGCTCATGTACGGCATTCCGAACATGAAGCTCGACAAGAAGCTGGTGGACCGCCGGGTGAAGCTGCTCGCCGACGAAGGTGTGCGATTCGTCACCGGGACGGAGGTCGGCAAGGATGTTCCCGCCGGCAAGCTGCTCGAGGAGTTC
>VBKQ01000233.1 GCA_005879505.1 Deltaproteobacteria bacterium | reverse complement strand
CACGCCGGGTGCCGTTTGTCCCATCGCCTCCGGGGCCTGGGGCTTGCGCCACGGCTCGTCGGCAGGGTAATGGCCCTCCGACGGAGGCATCCAAACATGAACGTGAAGATTCTCCTGCGGCTTTCCCTGCTCTGCGCAGCATTCCCCGCGTACAGCGCCGACAAGGTCGTCGTCGGACTCATCACCAAGACGGAGGTGAACCCCTTCTTCGTGAAGATGAAGGAGGGCGCCCAGAAGGCGGCAAAGAAGAACGGCGCAACGCTGATGACCGGCGCCGGCAAGTTCGACGGCGACAACGCGACCCAGGTGACGGCGATCGAGAACATGATCTCCGGGGGCGCCAAGGCGATCCTGATCACGCCGAGCGACACGAAGGCGATCGTCCCAGCCGTGAAGAAGGCGCGCAGCGCCGGGGTGCTCGTCATCGCGCTGGACACGCCGACCGAGCCGCAAGACGCGACCGACGCGCTCTTCGCCACCGACAACTTCAAGGCCGGCGTCCTCATCGGCCAATATGCCAAGGCCGCGATGGCGGGGAAACCGGCCAAGATCGCCACGCTCGACCTCGCGCCCGGGATCACCGTCGGCCAGCTGCGGCACGACGGCTTCCTCAAGGGCTACGGCATCAAGGAGGGCGACTCGCAGATCCTCTGCAGCCAGGACACGCGCGGCGATCAAGCGAAGGGACAGACCGCGATGGAGAACTGCCTGCAGAAGGCCCCGGACGTCAACCTCGTCTACACCATCAACGAGCCCGCCGCGGCCGGCGCATACCAGGCGCTCAAGTCGGCCGGCAAGGACAAGGGTGTGCTGATCGTCTCCGTGGACGGCGGCTGCGTGGGCGTGAAGAACGTGAAGGCGGGCCATCTGGCCGCGACCTCGCAGCAGTACCCGCTGAAGATGGCGGCCATGGGCGTCGAGGCGGGTGTGGAGTACGCGAAGACCGGGAAGAAGGCGTCGGGCTACACCGACACCGGCGTCACGCTCATCACAGACAAGCCCATGTCCGGCGTGGAGAGCAAGGACACGAAGTTCGGGACCGAGAACTGCTGGGGAAAGTGAGCTCTGGCCGTGCTCCCCGATCTCGCCACAGTTCCGCCGACCTCGATCCGCGGCAGGTTGCTCGCGCACCTGCCGCCGGTCGCCACCCTCGGTCCGCTCCTCGCCCTGTTCCTCGCTGGCGCCTTCTTCACCTCGCAGACCGATCGGTTCCTGAGCGGCTCCAACTTCTCCCTCATCCTGCAGCAGGTGATGGTGGTGGGAGTCGTTGCGATCGGTCAGACCCTGGTGATCCTCACCGCCGGCATCGATCTTTCGTGCGGCATGCTGATGTCGATCGGGTCGATCGTGATGACCAAGCTCGCCGTCGATTCCGAGATGAACCCGTACCTCGCGATCCTCTGCGGGCTCCTGGTGAGCACGGCTTTCGGGTTCCTCAACGGAGCGCTGATCACGAGGGTGAAGCTGCCGGCGTTCATCGTGACGCTCGGCACGCTGAACATCGCCTTCGCCATCACCCAGATCTACTCGAAGTCGCAGACGGTCTCGGGCCTGCCCGAGGCCCTCGAGTTCTTCGGACGGACGTTCAGGGTCGGCCAGACCGCGGTGACCTACGGTACGGTGCTGATGTTGATCATGTACCTCGTCGCCTGGTTCGTCCTGCGCGACACCGCGCCAGGGCGGCACGTCTACGCGCTCGGAAACAACGCCGAGGCGACCCGGCTGATGGGGATCGACACCGCGCGGATGCTGCTCGTCGTCTACACGCTCGCCGGCTTCGTCTACGGCATCGCGGCCCTCCTGCTCGTCGCCCGCACGGGCGTCGGCGACCCGCAGGCCGGCCAGACCGACAACCTCGACAGCATCACGGCGGTGGTCCTCGGGGGCACCAGCCTCTTCGGCGGCCGCGGCAATATCCTGGGGACGCTGCTTGGCGCGCTCATCGTCGGCGTGTTCCGCAACGGTCTCACGCTGATGGGTGTCGCCTCCGTCTACCAGATCCTCATCACCGGCATCCTGGTGATCCTCGCGGTCACTACGGACCAGTTGTCCCGGCGCAAGGGGTAGAGCATGACCGAGCCTCGTCCGACTCCCATCCTCGAAGCTCGTGGCCTGGTGAAGCGCTACGGCCACGTCACCGCCCTCGACGGCGCGGACTTCCAGCTCCTCGCTGGCGAGATCCTCGCCGTCATCGGCGACAACGGCGCGGGCAAGTCCACCCTCATCAAGGCGCTCGCCGGCGCAATCATTCCCGACGCGGGCGAGATCCTGCTCGACGGAAAGCCGGTCCGGTTCCACAGCCCCCTCGATGCCCGGCGGCAGGGGATCGAGACCGTGTACCAGGACCTGGCGGTGGCTCCGGCGATGTCGATCGCCGAGAACCTGTTCCTCGGGCGCGAGCCGAAGAGGACCGGCTTGCTCGGCTGGCTCGGCGCGCTCGACAAGAAGAAGATGCTGGCCGAGGCGATGCGTCACATGCAGAGCTTGAAGATCGGCATCCGCTCGATGAAGCAGGCGGTGGAGACCCTCTCGGGCGGCCAGCGCCAGGGTGTCGCCGTAGCCCGCAGCGCTGCGTTTGCCCGACACGTGGTGATCATGGACGAGCCCACCGCCGCACTCGGCGTGAAGGAAGGCAACATGGTGCTCGAGCTCATCCGCCGGGTGCGGGACCGCGGGCTGCCCGTGATCCTCATCAGCCACAACATGCCGCACGTGTTCGAGATCGCCGATCGGATCCACATCGCGCGGCTGGGGAAGCGGGCCGCTGTGGTGAACCCGAAACACATCAGCATGTCGGATACGGTCGCGGTGATGACCGGCGCGAAGCGGCCGGAAGAGCTACCAGCGCAAGCGTTGGCCTGAGGCAGGGTCATGACGGAGCCGGCCCGCTACGTCGTGTTCGGAGAGGCGCTCACCGACTTCATCCGGGAGGGGCCCGACCGGTGGCGGAGCGCGGCTGGAGGCTCGCCCTGGAACGTCGCGCGCGTGGGCGCCCGGCTCGGGCTCGCCACGGGCTTCGCCGGCGCGGTGAGCATGGACGTGTTCGGCGAGGAGATCCTCCGCCTCTCGCGCGAGGCCGGGCTCGATCCACGCTTCGTCCAGCAAGTGGAGCGGGCCCCGCTGCTCGCGCTCGTCGTCTCGAAGCACCCGCCGCAGTACTTCTTCGTCGGGGAGAACAGCGCCGATCTCCACTTCGATCCGGGCGGGCTGCCGGAGGGATGGATCGCAACCGCGGAAGTGGTGCACTTCGGCTCCCTGAGCCTCGTGCGCGAGCCGCTCGCCGGACGGCTCCTCGCGATCGCGGAGAAAGTCCGCGCTGACGGCCGGCGCATCGCCTTCGACCCGAACTACCGGAACCTGATGGGCGAGGCCTACCGTCCCACCCTTCGCCGCATGACCGAGCTCGCCGATTACATCAAGGTATCGGACGAGGACCTGACGGGTCTCTTCCCCGACGTCGATCAGGTGGCCGCGCTTGGGCGGCTCCGCACCTGGTCACCCGGCGCAAGCTTCCTCTTCACGCATGGGGGTG
>VBKQ01000232.1 GCA_005879505.1 Deltaproteobacteria bacterium | reverse complement strand
TCGGCCTGACCGGATTGCGAGTCGCGGGTTCCTCGGGCTTTTCGTCGGGAGTCGATGGGCGGCCCTTCCAGATGCCTTCTTTGACCTCTTGTCGCTGCTGGGTCTCCTCGAGTTTTTGCTCTCCGACTTCGCCCAATTTGCCGGCGACTCCGATCTTCGGCGGCGTGGGCTCGTTCTCGGGATCAGGCTTCCCGATTCTTTCCGAGCTGTTTCGTTCACGTTCGGCCATGATGCCTCCTCGCGCAAAGGTCGGCTGAGCCTGGCATTCGCGCAACAGGCAACGGCTCACGTGGCATCAAGACTAAGCGAAGGACGGCTGCCCAGCAACCAGCCGAGAGCCCAGCTCCGCAGCATGCTGGTTCAGCGAGTCCAAGGCCACTTTCGAACGAAGGCGCTCAGGTTCCTGCGCACGAGTGCACGCTCATCCTGCTCGATATCCGGATGCCCGACCTGAACGGGTTCGAAACGGCAGCACTGATCCGTGAACGGCAGCGTACTCGCGAAACGTCGATTATCTTCGCCACGGCGATTCATCGTACGAGGCGGCCACCTAGTCATCCTCTCCGGACGCCGCTGCATCTCTCACCGGCCAACCTGCGTCGTCCAGATGGTTCACGACTTCTTCTCTCCGTCGACGCCGATCCAGAGCAGCTGGCTGACCGGCACCAGGACGCGCTTGCGGGTCATTTGCCTTATGCTGCTTCGCCCGGCACAGCCGCTCGATCTCCTGTGAACCCGAGCGTGTGATCTGCCCTGCGTACACGATGATGTCTGCGTCTGCGCGTGCCTCCAACCCATCGGCTGCTTCGTTGATGGTCGTGGCGATCACTGCGGAGGGCTGCGGTTGGGGCATGGACGTCTCCTTCAGCCTTGGTACGCTCGGTGACTCGCAGCTATTCCGCGCTGATCGCCTTGGGACCAGCGGACCATCGTGCGCGGCAGCGCGGGGCGACGGCGGCACGCACCCGGACGATCGCGCCAGAAGCGAGAAATTTCCCCCCTCCCGGCCGCGATCAGGCGAGCTACCGCACGTGCGCGTGTTACACGCCATTCGCGTATAGCGCCAGCGAACTTGGAGACATTCATTCGTACGCGCCGACCGGCCCTTTTTCGGCAGCGTCACTGTGAAAGTAACTCGTTTGCGGGACGGCTGAGAACCTCGAACGACCCGCCGTAGGCCTCGACTACCTGCCGCGCCAAATAGAGTCCGAGGCTCGGTCGTCGAGTCTCGGTCGGGAAGCCGCCTGACGAGCGGCTGGGCTTCGAAGCTCGTGGGCTTGGTGGGAATTCAGAAGCCGCAGCGCGTGCCTTCCTCGACCGAGGTTGCGCCGCCTTTGGCATCTCCCGCAAGCAGCGGCTAGCGCTGCGGGATCTAGCCGTTTAGAAGACCCCCGCGAGCGGCAAGGCGCACCAGCCCGGTCACCGAATGCAGTTCTCAGCTTGGCAGAACTCGCGAGCGCTGTGCCTCGACGGTAACGTGGACTGGTGTGCAACGCCTCAGCAATCGCCTGGGTGGCCATTCCGGATCGGGCAAGCCCCCATCCATGCGCTGCTCGGCTCTGAGAGGGCGAGCGGGGAAGCTGCTCAGGAAGGCCTCACGCCGAACCGAATTCAAGCCGTGTCATCCGAACGGACGTCGGCAGGGACTACCGCACTGCCTCGATGGTCCCTACCGTGCGAAATTGAACGCCCCATCTAAGACTCACTGAAACGGAGCCGCATGGACAACCGCGCTGCCGAGCGAGCGAGTGCTATCCAAACAGAGATGCGCGCCAACTCCAATGCTGGCGAGCGCGTGGTAGCGCGCAGCTTTTACAACGAGTTGCGCGAGCGTGGTTACTCGCCGAAGGAGCTCCTCGCGGTCTCGATCGAGCTGATCGATCTCGTCACCCGCGATCTACCGAAGACGCAGTAAGGCGCTCAGAATTTTCGCATCACGGCGAGTTTCATATCAGTGGGGTGGGGGGGGTGCTCAGCGCGTGCTTTCTCCGCGTCCAAGTCCGAAAAGCAAGGTGACGGAAAGCGAAAGGGGCAAGATGCGTCCAAAATTACGGCTAATCCGTGGCGGCAGAGCTGGTGGTCCCGGCGGACCCGGACGGGCGCAAGTGGATCAACGATCCCGGGGAGCTGACTGACGCCGACTTCGAGTCCGACAGGGTAACTACCAAGCTCCGCGGATCGATTCCGGTGCCCAAGCTAACGTTGGTGCGACCGAGCCGGGAAGGGAAGCGTTCTCGCACCAGCGAGCAGGTCGTATTGCGCGCGGAGCGGGCAAGCCGCGACTCGCGCCATCTCTCCGCCTACCTGGACGCCCTCGGCAATCCCCACGTCGACGGACACGCCTGCGTCGAGGCGCAGCGGAGCGACAAGGTGGTGCCGGTCTCTACGCGACAGCTTCCTTTATTCTACGGCAACCCCCGCTGACCCTGGACGACATGGCTGATCCCAGCCTCTCATATCCGCACCAGCTTGCGCACGACCACGATGTCCAGCTCACGGTCGCCGCGCCGGATGCGGAGGGTGACGGTGGTGCCTTCCAACCCGCGGATGGCGCCCGTGGCGCGGTCGAAGCCAAGCTCCGTCACGCGGGTGCCATCGATGGCCACGATCGCGTCGCCGGGCCCGAGGCCCGCGTCGGCGGCGCCGCCGTTCGGGACCACCTGCTGAATCCGCAGCACGTCGCCGCGCGGGCGAAGGACGGCGCCGATGCCGGTGAGCTCTGGAACCGCGCCTATCTCGCTCGAGGGGCTTCGGCTTCTTGATACTCTGCCTGTCCAACGCCGTGATCCAGCGAGGTCTTCAGCAGCACGTTGCTCTTCGTCGGCGAGCGCGGGATCCAACTCGACCCGGTGACGCGCACCGCATCGGGCCTTCGCGCCAGGAGGAGCGCAGGTGCAGCAAATTCTCGTACTAACTGGCTCGCCCACACGCGCGCGCCACTAGCGTGGAACATGCACGGCCGCCGGCCTATGTACGCGCTGAAAGGAGTGGACGCTGCGGGCCGGCTGAGGAGCGGCCGCGCATGGCAGGGCGCCATGCGGGAGTCTCTGCTCGACCTACGGGCTGCGCACCGGCGGAAGCGCGTGCTGGTCGCCGGTGTTGAGGCAGGTCGGATGGCCAAACCCGCTGGCGCTGTTACCGGTGCCGCCGCCGGGATTGGGGGTGATGTCGTAGATGATGTTATCGGGGTGGGTCGCATCTGCTGCAAAGAAGCTTGCCGGACCGAGCACTCCCGCCAAGTAGTCCAAGAACAGGTTGTGCCTTACGCGCCAAGCGATGTTGTGGTCAGCGCACGACGTGTCCCCGCTGACCCCGAGCCCTCCTACGACGATCTCCCCCGGCGCATACAGCGCGAGACCGCCTCCGAACACGTTCACGCCGCCGATCCGGTTGCCGACCATCGGATCGTTCGCAGTTCCATACTTCTCGGGACGACCGGCGTAAGCGACGGCGGGGTCGACCGGGTTGCTGTGCTGCAGGCCATACAGGCTGCCGCCCGGATTCACCGCGGAATAGAGATTCGCGGTCGACAAAGCCAGGCCCTTCGGCTGGCCCGAGCCGTTGCTAGACGACGATCTATCCAGGCTGAAGGCATTGCCGGTATTGGCCTTCTGAGCCGAGATCACGCGGCTCCCGGGCCATTGGGCCGCCCGGTTCACTCCGGAGAAGGCGACCGCGCAGACGATGCCATCCCGGTTTACGATCGTAGCCCACATCTGGTTGTTCAAGCCGCTCGTTTCGGTTGCAGTCGCCTGATCGAGAGCGGCTTTGAGCGCCGCGTAGCTCGGCAGCCCTTTGCAGCTCGAGTCTTCCTCAGCGAGGGCGGCGGCCGGCAAGAGGACCGCAGCGATCACCAGAGACCACCTCGAAATTCCCGCCAGCCATTTCCTCGTTTTCATCGCTTCCCCCGTGCGAATCCACGGGGATCCCCGCGCCGGACGAAAAGGATCGGATTGGGCCCGGGCCCCCCGTGGCAAATCGATCCGGCCGCTACTCGATCTAAAATGGGGTGTCAAGGCATCGCTGGCCCGCCACGCTGCATCCGACTCACGTCGGATGCAGCGCGCGCGGTGCGGCGCCGTTTGTGAGATGCACTATCTTCCAGCGGCCGTTCACGTGCAGCAGCCACAGCTCTTCGAGGCCATGCTCTTCTCTCGCCCTCGGGCCGGCCGACTGCGTCCGGCACGGTGAGACCAGCACGCGGGCCCACGTTTCCACGACGTGAATCTCGGTCGATGCGGGAGCGCCATCGGCGTCGTCGATCGGGCACGCGCAAGCGCTCCCGTCCTCGGGTCGCGCGCCCGCGGCGCGCGGGGAGTCCTGCCAGGCAGGGTCGGCGAGGGGTGGCTCCCAGCGCGCCGTGATTTTCGCGGGCCAGAAGTGATCGAGGAGCGCTGCCCACTGCCGCGCGCGCAGGTCGCGGTAGAACGCGGACACCTCGGCGAGGATCGCCTCACGCTGGACGCCGTCCACGCTGCCGGCACACCCCGCGCGCGCGAGCAGGCCAGCCTGCGCGACACACGCTTCACTTGATGCGAGGAAGGCTACGCCGCCCAGGACGTATCTCGCGACTCGCATCGGTGATGACATGAGACCTCCATCAGCGGGGACGATAAGCCTCTCCCCGCGTCTGCG
>VBKQ01000231.1 GCA_005879505.1 Deltaproteobacteria bacterium | reverse complement strand
GCCGGACCAGAACGTACGCGTAGCGAGGCTTCACGTCGGCGGCGAGCGCGGTGTCGCGCGGCTGGCCGGCGAGCTGAGACAAGGCGGACATCAGCGTTTCCGCGGTCCAGCCGTGCTCCGACCCTTGCTCGACGTACAGCTTCACCCTGTCGGCGGGCGGCTCCGCTTCGCGCATTGGAGGCGGCGCCGCCTCCAGCCTCGGGCGGCGGTGCTCCCGATCCCGCTTGCGGCGCGCTTCCTTCTGCTCCTTCTGCACCTTCTCCACCTGGTGGCTCTCGAGCAGCTTCTCCCCGGCCGCCCGGATCTGCGCCTTCTCCATCCGGTGGTGGACGAAGAAGTACCGGAGCGCCTAGGCGGTGAGCACCCTGCCGTCCTCGCGCGCCATCAGATCTTGCGCCAGCGGAATGAAGGCCTCGAAAGCGACCCCGCTCTGCATCGCCTCGCGCAGCTCGCGCATGTGCTTCTCCGTCCAGAGGCGGCGCGCCTCCTCGGGGGTGGGAAGGCTGCGCACCTCGAAGCGGATGCCGTATTTCTTCTCCAGCACCGAGAGCGTGTTCAGCTCCGCTCCGGAAACGAGGCTGATGGCGGTCCCCTTCTTGCCGATGCGCCCGGTCCGGCCGACGCGGTGCAGGTATACCGCGGGATCCTCGGGCAGCGAGTAGTTGAGCACGTGCGAAAGATCGCTGATGTCGATGCCGCGGGCGGCGATGTCGGTCGCCACCATGAAGCGCACCTCGCCCCGCTTCACCTTGGCCATCACGCGCTCGCGCTCCTTCTGCGGCAAATCCCCGTTGAGCATCTCCGCGTCCAGCCCGTTGCGGTTCAGGACGTTGGCCACCAGCTCCGTATCGGTGCGCAGGTTGCAGAAGATGATCGCGCTCTCCGGGTCCTCGCGCTCGATCAGATAGAGCAGGTTGCGCGGCTTCGGATACTGATCGACGAGATGGTAGAGCACGTTGTGGATGTGCTCGACCGTGAAGACGTCGCCGGAGAGCAGGATGACCTCCGGATCGCGCAGGTACTTCTGCGCCAGCTGCTCGATGTCCGGCGGCACCGTGGCGGAGAAGAGGAGCGTTTGCCGATCCGGAGGCAGCCGATCGAGGATGCGGGTCACCTCTTCGTAGAAACCCGCCGAGAGCATTTCGTCCGCCTCGTCGAGGACAGCGATGCGGGTGGCGTCAAGCTTCAGATTGCCCCGCCGGATGTGATCGTAGACCCGGCCGGGCGTGCCGACGATGATCTCGGCTCCCTCGGTGAGCGCGTCGGTCTGGGCGCCCATGCCGGCGCCGCCGTAGATCGCCGCAACCCGGAGGTCCTTGTGCTTGCCGAGGGCTTCGATCTCCTGGGCGACCTGCAGCGCCAGCTCCCGGGTGTTGCAGAGCACGAGAGCGGAGGCCCTGCGGGTGCCGGCGGGAATCCGCTCGAGCAACGGAATCCCGAACGCGGCGGTCTTGCCCGTGCCAGTCTTGCTCCGGCAGATGACGTCCCGGCCGGCGAAGATCGGCTCGAACACCGCCGCCTGGACCGGAGTAGGAGTCGTATATCCCCGCTCGGCGATTCCCTTGCGCAGCTCCTCGGAGAGCGGAAGATCAGCGAAGCTGGTGGTGGCGACGTAATCGCTCATCTCGGCTTGAACACGAAAGAGTTGGCCTGTATAGCACCGCACCTTCCGAGAATATAGATGAGTCCCAGATCCAAAGCGCGCAACACGAAGAAGCCGGCGAAGGCTCGCGCGCCACGGAAGGCGCGGGACGAGCGGCAGGAGGAGGAGCCGCTCGAGCCGGAGGTCCTGAAGCCGGAGCCGCTCGCGGCCGACGACCTGGAAGCGCCCCCGGACACGCAGCTTCCGGTCCCTGTCGAGCGCGATCTGGCGCGCGCCGATGCGCTGCAGCGCTACATGGCAGAGGTGGCGAGGCACCCGCTGCTCTCGCGCGAAGAGGAGCACCGGCTGGCGGTGAAGTTCCAGAAGACGCACGACCCCGAGATCGCCTACCGGCTGGTGACCGCGAATCTGCGGCTGGTGGTCAAGATAGCCCACGAATACCGGCGCGCCGCCTTCAACCTGCTCGATCTGATCCAGGAAGGGAACGTGGGCCTGATGCACGCGGTGCAGAAATACGACCCGTTTCGGGGCGTGAAGCTCTCTTCCTACGCGGCGTGGTGGATTCGCGCGTACATCCTGCGGTACCTGATGGACAACTGGCGCATGGTGAAGCTCGGGACGACGCAGGCGCAGCGCAAGCTCTTCTTCAACCTGCGCAAGGAGCAGGAGAAGCTGCTCGCGCAGGGGTTCGAGGCCGCGCCGCGGCTGCTTGCCGAGAGGCTCGATGTGAGCGAGCAGGACGTGCGCGAGATGGATCAGCGGCTGGCGAACGACGAGTTTTCCATCGACGCTCCCGTCGCCGGCGGGCAAGAGGAGGGACGGCAGACGCATGGAGACCGCCTGGCGCAATCGGGGGCCCCCGTCGACGAACAGCTCGCCGACGAGGAGCTGCGCCGGATCTTCAAGGAGAAG
>VBKQ01000230.1 GCA_005879505.1 Deltaproteobacteria bacterium | reverse complement strand
CGGCGGCGCACGCGCGGGCGCGCATCGAGACATACGGATTGCACCTCACCCCGCCGGGAGAGCTGCGCTGGCAGCAAGACCCCGCGGGGAATTTCGTCGCGCGCGCGAGCTGGCCATCGGGATGTCTCACCGAGCTTGGCGTCACGGTCGAGCTCGCGGTCGACATCCGGCCCGTCAATCCCTTCGACTTCACTCTCGAGCCGGACGCCGGGAAGACGCCCTTCGACTACGGCCTGCTCGCGCACGAGCTCGCCGCGTATCTGGATCCCGGCGACCCCACGTTTGCGCTGGGCCCGCTGGCGAATCAGTTCCTGGATGCCCTGCCGCAAGGCGGCGAGACGATTCCCCTCGTCGTGGAGATGAACCGCCGGGTGCACAAGGCCGTCCGCTACGTCATTCGCGACGAGCCCGGCATCTGGACTCCCGAGGAGACCCTTCGGCAGGGTCGCGGCAGCTGCCGGGACTCCGCCGTGTTGCTCGTCGCGGCGCTGCGTGCGCGCGGTCTCGCCGCCCGGTTCGTCTCCGGGTACCTGGTGCAGCTCCGGGACGAGGGGATGATCCCGAACGAGCCGAAAGGCGTTTCGCGCGACGTCGTCGACCTGCATGCGTGGGCCGAGGTGTTCCTGCCCGGCGGTGGATGGGTGGGTCTCGACGCGACGAGCGGGCTCATGTGCGGCGAGGGGCACATCCCGCTCGCTTGTACTGCCCTCCCACGACTGGCCGCGCCGATCGAAGGGTCGACCGACGTCGTCGCCGACGAGGTCCTGTTCGAGATGCGCGTCGGGCGCCTGGGGCACGAAGTGCGCCCGACGGCGCCCTTCATGGACGAGACCTGGACCGCCCTCTGCGAAGCTGGCGATCAGACCGACGGGAAACTGCGCGCGCTGGGCATCGAGCTGACCTGCGGCGGCGAACCGACGTTCAATTCCCGCCTGCACCCGGAGCGTCCGGAATGGAACGGCGAGGCGCTCGGCGCGACCAAGTGGGAGCAAGGCATCCAGCTCGCGCGCGAGCTGCAAAAGCGGATGAGTCCCGGGGGTGTGCTGCTGCTCCGGCAGGGCAAACAATTTCCGGGAGAGAGCCTTCCGCGCTGGACCTTGGAGCTGATCGGCCGCCGGGACGGTGCTCCTCTGTGGGAGGAGCGCGGCGCGGATCCGTGGCGAGGCGAGCCTGGCATTGCGCAGGGCGCGGCCGATGCCCAGAAGCTCGGGAGCGCGCGATCGCTCGCGGAAGCGATCGCCGCTCGCGTCGGGCTCGAGGGATTCGTCCTCCCCGCTTACGAGGATCCGTGGCAGCACCTCCGCGAGGAAGCCGCGTTGCCGATCGACGTCGATCCGCTCGCGGCGGACCTGCGCGATCCCGAGGAGCGGAGGCGGCTCGCGCGCGTCCTTGACCGGGGCCTGGGCGCCGAGGCGGGTTACGTCCTGCCGCTCAAGTTCGTGGAAGGCGCATTCCGCAGCGAGCGGTGGAGCTTCCGGCCCGGCAGGCTGTACCTGTTGCCGGGCGACTCGCCCATCGGGCTGCGGCTGCCGCTCGCCTCTCTCGGCGGCCCGCCAGCCGTCGGGATCGCCGAGGAGCCGGTCGAGCCGCCCGATCCGCGCAGCCCCGAAGCTGCTGCTCGCGAGGCGGAACGGGAACGCACGCGCCTGCTGCGCCGGGTTGCGGAGGGCAAGGTCGCCGCGGAAGTCGTTCAGCAGCTGTTGCCTCCGCCCAAGCCGGCGGCGCGCAAGCCGGCGTTCGCGGTGCGGACGGCGCTCTGCGTCGAGCCCCGCGGCGGTGCGCTGTGTGTCTTCTTGCCGCCGGTCTCGTCGGCGAAGGAGTTCCTGGCGCTGATCGCCGCCGTCGGCGAGGCCCGTCACTCCGTCGACGATCCGGTGCTGCTCGAGGGCTATCCGCCGCCGCCGGATCCGCTGTTCACGCGAATGTCCATCGCTCCCGACCCGGGCGTCGTCGAGGTGAACCTGCCGCCTGCCTCGAGTTTCGCGCAGCACCGGACGATGGTGGAGACGGTCTTCGACGCCGCGCTCCACACAGGCCTGCACGCGGAGAAATACCTGCTCGATGGCCGCATGACCGGGTCGGGAGGCGGTAACCACATCACGCTCGGCGGTCCGACGCCTCAGCGCAGCCCCTGGCTGCGCGATCCACGCCTGCTCGCCAGCTTCATCACCTTCCTCCAGCACCACCCGTCGATCTCGTATCTCTTTACCGGCCTGTTCGTCGGTCCCACCTCGCAGGCGCCACGTCTCGACGAAGCGCGCCACGACGCGCTGTACGAGATGGAGATCGCGCTGACGCGCGCGTTCGAGCACGACCCGAGCGCAGGCCCGCCCGCGCCATGGCTGGCGGACGCGCTCTTCCGGCATCTGCTCATCGACGTCGCCGGCAACACGCACCGCGCAGAGATCTCGATCGACAAGCTGTTCGACTGGCGGACCGCGCACGGCCGGCAGGGACTGGTCGAGCTGCGCGCATTCGAGATGCCTCCACATCCGCGCATGATGGTGGCGCAGGCGCAGCTCGTCCGCGCGCTGGTGGCGGCGCTGGCGCAAGAGCCCTATCGCGCGCCCCTCGTCCGCTGGGGACAGGAGCTGCACGATCGCTTCCTCCTCCCCACCTGGCTCTGGCAGGACTTCGAGGACGTGCTCGCGTTCCTCGGGTCGCGCGGCCTGCCCCATCCCGCGGAGGCTTATCGCGCCTTCCTCGAGCTGCGGTGTCCCCTCGCGGGCCAGCTGCAGGCCGGCGACGTGCTGCTCGAGGTGCGCAACGCGCTCGAGCCCTGGAACGCCCTCGGCGAGGAGGCGACGGCGGGCGGCACGTCCCGCTACGTCGATTCGTCGGTCGAACGGATCGAGGTGCGAGCCAGAGGAGTGGTCCCCGGCCGGCATGAAGTGCTCGTCAACGGATTCGAGCTCGCGCTGAAGCCGACCCGGACCCGGGGGGAGACAGCCGCCGGCGTGCGCTTCCGCGCGTGGGCACCGCCTCACAGCCTCCACCCGCACCTCGGGATCCACCATCCGATCCGGTTCGACGTCGTCGATCGCTGGGCGCGAAGGTCGCTCGGGGCGTGCGCCTATCACGTCTGGCATCCCGAGGGTCGCGCCTTCGGTACGCCGCCCCTGACGCGCTTCGAGGCCGCAGCCAGACGGGCGCAGCGGTTCACCATCGAGGGGCCCGCGCCGTGGCCGATCTCCTCCGCCGTTCACGCTCCGCTGGCCTCCAGCGAGGCCCGCTTCGCCCTACCGGCGGGGCCGGCCGGGGACACTCCGTGGACCCTGGATTTACGGCGCCTTCCCGGGGACCATCCGCCTCTCCCGCCACCGGACGAGTGACCGATGAACCTGTTCGGCGGCTACCGCGGTCTCCCCGGCGTCTGGGACGAGCTGTTCGACGGGGAGGGAAAGCCCCGCCTCGGATTCGGCCGCGCGATCGACGCGCTCGACAGCCGCACGGCCCTGGAGTTCGGGCGCTGCCAGACGCTCGCCGAGCGGGCGCTGCTCAACCAGGGCGTGACCTTCTCCGTCTACAACGACGACCGCGGGACGGAGAAGATCTTCCCCGTCTGCCTGTTGCCGCGGCTCATCTCCGCGGAGGAGTGGCGGAAAGTCGAGGAGGGCCTGCAGCAACGGCTGCGCGCGCTCTCCATGTTCCTCGACGACGTCTACGGCGAGCAGCGCATCCTCGCAGAGGGACGTATCCCCCGCGAGCTGGTCCTCGGCGCCAAACAGTACCTGCCCATACTGCGTGGGACTTCGGCGCCCGGCGGCGTTCGCATCCACGTGAGCGGGATCGATCTCATCCGCGATCCATCCGGCACCTTCCGCGTCCTCGAGGACAACTTGCGGACGCCCAGCGGGGTGAGCTACGTCCTCGAAAACAGGGTGGTCACCAAGCGGGTGATGCCCAGGACCGTGGACGTCGCCCGCGTGCAGAGGGTCGAGGACTATCCAGCCCGGCTGGCGGAGACGCTGGTCTCGGTATCGCCGGTCTCCCAGGAGGAGTCCACGATCGTCGTGCTCACGCCCGGCCCTTACAACTCGGCGTACTTCGAGCATAGCTTCCTCGCCCGCACGATGGGTCTCGAGCTGGTCGAGGCCGCCGACCTGTTCGTCGACGACGACCGGGTGTGGCTGCGGACGACGAGCGGTCCGAGGCGCGTGCACGTCGTCTACCGGCGGACGGACGAAGCGTTCCTCGACCCCGAGGTGTTCCGCAAGGACAGCATGCTCGGCGTCCCGGGAATCATGCGCGCCTGGGCGAAAGGGAACGTCGCCCTCGCGAACGCTCCGGGAAACGGCGTCGCCGACGACAAGGCGGTCTATGCGTACGTGCCGGAGATGGTCCGCTTCTACCTCGCGGAGGAGCCGCTGCTCGAGCAGGTCCGGACCTGGGTCTGCTTCCGCGAGAACGACCGGCAATACGTCCTCGAGCACCTGGCCGAGATGGTGGTGAAGGCCGTCGACGAAGCCGGCGGCTACGGGATGCTCATCGGACCCCAGGCGAGCGCGGCCGAGCGCGATGCGTTCCGTGCGAAGATCCAGGCGGAGCCGCGGAGCTACGTCGCGCAAAGGCTGATCGAGCTCTCCACTTGTCCGACCTGGGACAAGGTCTCGGGACACGTCGTCCCCAGGCGCGTGGACCTGCGGCCATACTCGCTGTTCGGGAAGAATGGCGCGTGGGTGCTGCCCGGCGGGCTCACGCGCGTCGCCCTCGTCGAGGGATCGTACGTCGTCAACTCGAGCCAGGGCGGCGGCTCGAAGGATACCTGGGTGATGAAGCCATGATCTCCCGGGTCGCCGATCATTGCTTCTGGTTCGGCCGCTACCTGGAGCGCACCGAGAGCACGGCCCGTCTCCTTCAAGTAACGGCCTCGCTCGCGCTCGATTCCGAGCTGACGCCGGAGCAGTGCTGGCAGCCGGTGGTGATCACCGCCGGCGAGCAGGAGCGCTTCGCCGAGCTGTGCGGGCCCTTCGCGGCGGCCGACGGCGACGCCGTGCAGCGCTACCTGACGCTCGACGAGCGCGTGCCCGTCAGCCTGAGGAGATCGATCGCGGCGGCGCGCGAGAATGCGCGCTCGAGCCGCG
>VBKQ01000229.1 GCA_005879505.1 Deltaproteobacteria bacterium | reverse complement strand
GCTTGCGCCCAGGCGTGGTGGAAGGCCTTGCGGGCGAAATACGGGTGCTCGAGCGCGAGCATCTTCCTCTGCTCGGGAGTGGCCTTCTCCCAGGCGTCCTTGATCTTCTGGACCGTCCTGGGGCTCGCCTCGAGAAACGCGGCGCGCTCCTCGGGAGTCGCGGAAACCCAATGATGCTTCAGCGCACGCGCGCCGAGCAGCGGGTGCGCCCGCAGGACTCTCCGGCGCTCGTCGGGAGTGGCTTTCTCCCAGCGCTCCTGGACCGTCTTGCTGGTCTCCCCGAATGCCTCGAGGAAGAGGGCCTTCTCGTCTGGCGAAGCATCCTGCCAGCTCGTCTGGAAGGCGGCTTGAACCGGATTCCTCGCGGCGGGAGGCTTCTGTGGCTCGCTCTGCTCCGCCTTGACCGGCTCGGCAGTCTTCTGTGGCTCGGCCGCGCGGGCCGGTGCGGGAGCGCTCGCGGGCGCCGATTCGGCTGGCTTGGCAGGTTCCGCCGCTGCCGCTGGAGCGGGCTCTTCCGCCGGCGCTGTCGAAGCAGCGCTCTGCTCGGGCGCCTTCTCGACGGGCTTCGCCTCCGCGGGCGCCTCCGCTTCGGCGGGTTGATCCTCGGGAGCGGCCTGTGCCTGCGCTGCCGGCGCGTCCTCCGTCGTCTCCTCCGCCACCGCGATGCCCGCTGCGCCGAGACCCCACAGGACCACGCTCAAGATTGCTGCTCTCTTCATTCTTCCTCCCAGGCGACGGCTGTGCCGGCACTTGTCGCATGGGCTGGCCTCGATCGCGAGAATCCTGCCGCCCGCTCGAAGCCCGTCGTAAAGTCCGGGAATGTCGCTCCAGATCCGGCGCGCCACGCTCGAGGACCTTCCGGCCATCTCGGAGCTGGCGGGTCGTATCTGGCGAGCGCACTACCCCAGAATCCTCACGGGTGCGCAGATCGAATACATGCTGCACCGGATGTACGACGTCGACCAGCTCCGGCGTGACCTTGCTGCAGGCGTCGTATACGAGCTCGTCGGCGAGGGCGAACGCGCGCTGGGATTCTGCGGATACGAGCAGCTTTCCAGCGGCGAGCTGAAGCTGCACAAACTCTACGTCGAGGTGTCGGAGCACGGCCGCGGAATCGGTTCGATGGTCCTGCGCCACGTGGAGGAAGAAGCGCGCCGCCGCGGTCTCTCGCGGGTTGTGCTGGGCGTGAACCGGTTCAACGAAAAGGCGATCCGGGCTTATCGGCGCAACGGGTTCGCGATCCGTGAGGAGCTGAAGACGGACATCGGCGGCGGTTTCGTGATGGACGACTTCATCATGGAGAAGCGGCTGGAGCTCTAGAGCGGCGCAATCACGATGCCCTTCGACTCCAGCCGGTCGCGGATGGCGCGCGCGAGCGCCACCGCGCCGGCCGTATCTCCATGCAGACAGATCGTTTCCGCATCGATGCGCACGCGCGATCCGTCGGAAGCGACCGCGCAGCCCTCTTCGGCGATGCGCGCCGCCTGTTCCGCCGTCTCCGCCGCATCGTGGAGGACCGCTCCCGGCTGCGACCGGGGCATCAGCGATCCATCCGGCAGGTAGCGGCGGTCCGCGAACGCCTCTCCCGCGGCACGCAACCCGATGGCCCGGGCCGCCTCGAGCTGCACCGATCCGGCGAGCCCGACGAGGATGAGATCGCTTCGATACGCGTGCACCGCCTCGGCCACGGCGACCGCCAGCGCCCGATCCTTCGCTGCCCGGTTGTAGAGAGCCCCATGAGCTTTCACGTGTACGAGTCGCCCGCCACGCGCGCGCACGAAGCCGTCGAGCGCGCCCACCTGGTACACCACCAGCGCGCGCACCTCCTCGAGCGGCAGCTCCACCGCATCGCGGCCGAAATGCGCGCGGTCCGCGTATCCCGGGTGCGCGCCCACCGCCACCCGATGCGAAAGCGCGAGTGCCACCGTGCGATCCATCAGCAAAGGTCCACCTGCATGCAGGCCGCAGGCCACGTTCGCCGAGGTGAGCAGCGGCAGCAGCGGCGCGTCATCCATCCCTTCGGCGACATCCGCGTTCAGGTCCATCGCTCCTCCACGAAGCGGACCGCGGTGCCGGGACGCGCCTGCGCCAGCAGCGGGAAGTCCACCGGCACCACCGTTGCGATCTTGGCATACCCGCCAGTCACGGGGCGATCCGGTCCAAGCACGATGGGCATTCCGTCTCCGGGCACCTGGACCGCGCCCGGAGCCGTCCCTTCCGGCGGGATGTCCGAGCGCCGCGCCAGAGCGACCGCCGGACCTCGCAGGCGCAGGCCGCGGCGGTCGCTGCTCGGCGAGACGCGGTACTCGCAGTCGAAGAAGTCCTCCGGGCTGGCGAAGAAGCGCCATTGCGGGCCGCGATGGGCGCGCACCTCGATCAGCGGCTCGCCCCAGCGGATCGGCAGTCGCGGCGCGCGGGGACCCTGCGCCGGCCGCCTCGATCCGCGGCGCAGCACCTCGCGCGCCCGCAGCGGACGCGTCGCCTCTCCCGGAATTGCCGGCGCGAGCCCACCTTCGACCGCGAGGTACGCGCGCACTCCGCGCTGCACCAGGCCCGTGTTCAAGCGCTCGCCGCGTTTCATCGAGCGCACCTCGGTGCCGCGCGCAACCCGCACGTCCTGCAAGGCCTCCAGCTCAGGTCCGACCAGGGTGATCTCCAGCGCCGGCGCGAACGGATCATTTCCCAGCGCCCGGTTGGCAGCGGCAAGCGAGGCGAGATCCATCGCTCCTCCAGCCGGCACTCCCGAGGCGGCGAGTCCGTATCGCGGCCCTCCTTGCACGGAAGTGAACGCGCCCGGTGTGACGACGCGCAGAACCCCCTCTCCTTGGGCCTTCGGACGTTTCGCCCGCGGCGGCTCGGCCAGCCGTTCCACCGGTTCGAGCAGCACCCGGTCGCCCGGTCGCAACAGCGACGGCGGCGTGGCGGCCGGGTCGAACATCCGCGCCGCGACGTGGCCGAGCAGGCGCCATCCGCCGGGCGTCTCGGCCGGATAGATGCCGGTGTAGCCATCCGCCACGGCCAGGCTGCCGGCGGGGACGCGCACGCGCGGTGTTCGCAGGCGCGGTACGTGAAACCCTCCGGTCATGTACGCGAAGCCCGGCGCGAACCCGAGGAACGAGACGACATGCTCCGACTCCACGTGGCGGCGCACGAGCTCTTCGCGCCGCATGCCGAGCTCGCGCGCCACGTCGTCCAGATCGGCCCCGTCGTAGCAGGCTTGCAGTCGGATGACCCGGGGTGGCGGCCGGTCGCCCCGACGCGATAGATCGAGCCCTTCGATGTCGAGGAGCTCGGGATCATAGAGCAGCAGCAATGTCCGCGCGCCGGGGACCGCGTCCAGCAGACCCTCCGGCGGATCTTCGGCGAAGGCAGCGGCCAGATCGAGCGCGTCCTGGTTCGCGATCGACAGCAGAGCCGCGCCGTCGCACAACTTCCTGAGCTCGCGCACCACGCCTCCCACCACCGCCGGATCACGCAGCTGCCGCAAGCGCGTCGGCTATCTCGCTGCGGCAGCCTCGCCCTGGACCTCGTCGAAGAAATATTCGTGCTGACCATCGCGGGTGATCAGCGCGCGTTTTCCCTCGCGCTGCGCCATCACGAACTCGAAGCTGGCCAACGTCGGATCGATGGTGATGAACGAGATCGTCGCCGCCGCGGCGTCGGAGTCCTTCGCCTGGACTCCCACGACGGCGATGTGCGAGTCGGCTTCGGGCGGCTCGAGAATCACGGCCGGGTCCTGAGGCAGGACCGACCATCCGGCCGGGGCCGTGAAGGTTACGCCCGCCGGCGTGGACCGCGGCGTATCCGCGGCCATTCGCTCGGCAGCCGGCTTCGGCTCCGATGGTGGAACCGGCGACGGAGTGACCGCAGGCGCAGCCGACTTCGTTGACGGCTCGTGCTGCGGCGCAGGGGCTGAAACGCAGGCGCAGAGAAGGACGGTGAAGACGAATCGGCGCATGGGAGGCCTCTCTGGATCGAGCGTACAACGCTGGGAAGAAGCGGCCTACCCTCCCCAGCTCATGCAATCGCGGCCAGCTCCCGGCCGCGCGTCTCCGGGAGGAGGACGGCGGCGACGAAGAGCAGCGCGTAGGCGGCCGCCGCGAAGATGCCGATGGCGCGGCCGAGCGGCATCGAGGCGGAGAGGAAGCCGATCACGCTGGGGAATAGCGCTCCCACTCCGCGACCGAAGTTGTAGCTGAAACCCTGGCCAGAGCCGCGGATGCGGGTCGGGAACAGCTCGGTGAAGAAGGCGCCCATCCCGCTGAAGATCCCACTGGCGAAGAATCCGAGCGGAAAGCCGAGCACCAGCATTGCGCGATCGCTGATCGGCGTCAGCGTGTAGGCGAGCACCGTGGCCATCGAGCAGAGAGAGAACAGATAGAAGTTGCGCTTGCGGCCGAGCTGGTCCGAGAGCCAGGCGGAAACGAGATATCCGCAGAACGAGCCTGCGATGACGACGCCCAGGTATCCACCGGTATTGAACACGGAGAGGCCGCGCACCGTCTTCAGATACGTCGGCAACCAGGTGGTGATCGCGTAATAGCCGCCCTGCGCGCCGGTCGCGAGCAGTGCCGCCAGCGCCGTCGTCGGCGCGATGTCCGGCGCGAAGATCTCCCAGAAGCGGCCGCGGGCGCCGCTCTCGCGCGCCGCGCGGAAGACGGCGGGCTCCTCGACGCTGCGGCGGATGTAGAGCACGAGAAGCGAAGGGAGGATGCCTGCGAGGAAGAGCACCCGCCAGGCGGTCTGCTCCGGCAGGATGCTGAACATGATCGTGTACAGGAGGGCCGCGGCGCCCCATCCGAGCGCCCAACCGCTCTGGACGGCGCCCACCGCCTTCCCGCGGTGCCGCGCAGCGATCACCTCGCCCATCAGCACTGCGCCCGCGGCCCATTCCCCGCCGAAACCAAGACCCATCAGCGCGCGGGCCGCCAGAAGCTGGCCGTAACTCTGCGCCAGCCCACAGAGGCCGGTGAAGAGAGCGAACCAGAGGATGGTGATCTGGAGCGTGCGTACGCGGCCGACCCGATCGGCGATGAGTCCCGCGAGCCAGCCGCCGAGGGCGGAAGCGGCTCGCCCTTGGACATCTCCCGCCAGAACGACACGCCCACCGCCTAGAACAGATTTCATCGTAAAAGCAACCTGTTCGGATATGGGACGGCCGATCCCCGCCCCGGTCAGGGACTGGGGCGGGCTCCCTCTGCGGTCAGCTGGCACGAACTTCGCTGAAATGCCCCATGGAATGCAGCCCGAGATCTCCAGAGCGGACCCGCACACGAGCGTCGTGGACATCCCGCGCTAGTCGCGGCCGCCGGAGGCGGCTCAGCGACGCTTGAGCGGGAACCGTGCGAGCACGGGTCATGAAGTGGGTTCTATTGCCCAGCCGCCAGGCGAGAGAGCGAGCGCGGCAGAATGCGCCGAACGTCGGAGAGTCAAACCTGAAAACCCATGCCGCTGGCGGCTGCGCCGCGACCACCTAGGTTGATTTTTTATGCGCACCTCTCTTCCGCTGATCGCCCTTGTTCTCTGCTCCTGCTTCCGGAATCCCGCGACCGGGAAGATGCAGCTGAACCTGCTTTCCGAGTCTCAGGAGGTCGAGCTCGGGAAGCAGGCCAAGCAAGAAGCCGAGCAGACGTACGGCGTCTACAAGGAGAAGCCGGAGCTCAGCCAGTACGTCGAGGGCATCGGCAAGCGGTTGTCACAGGAGAGCGGCAGGCCGAACCTGCCCTGGTCGTACGAGATCGTCGACGACGCGAGCGTGAACGCGTTCGCGCTCCCGGGCGGCCCGATCTTCATCACCCGCGGCATCCTCGGCCATCTGAACACGGAGGCGGAGCTGGCTGCCGTGCTGGGGCACGAGACGGGTCACGTCGCCGCGCGCCATTCGGCGAACCAGATGAGCAAGGCGCAAGTCGCCCAGCTCGGCCTCGGCATCGGGTCCATCCTCTCGCCGACCGTCGCCTCCGCCGCACAGGTCGCAAGCGCCGGTCTGCAGCTGCTCTTCCTCAAATACTCACGCGAAGACGAGACCCAGGCGGACGAGCTTGGGTTCCGGTACATGACCAGGGTCGGTTACGACCCGACGCAGATGATCCCTCTCTTCCAGATGCTCGACGGCGTGTCGAAACAGGCCGGCGGGGGGAAGACTCCAGAATGGCTGCAGACGCATCCCGATCCGGGCAACCGGCTGGCAGCGACGCAGCAGCGGCTGAAGACGGAGCTGAAGGGTTCCACCGAAGGGATGAAGGTGGAGCGCGAGAAGTACTTGCAGCTGATCGACGGAATCGCCTTCGGCGAGGATCCCCGCCAGGGTTTCTTCAAGGGCGACACCTTCTATCAGCCGGAGCTGAAGTTCCAGTGGAAGCTGCCCTCGGGATGGAAGCACCAGAACACACCGCAGGCGGTGGCTGCGGCGAGCCCGAAGGAGGACGCGATCCTGCAGTTGCAGATCGCCGGCAAGATGTCGCCGGACGAAGCGGCGCAGAAGCTCTTTTCGCAGCAGGGAATCAAGGCCGGGCAGCCAGTCAACGTGAAGGGCGCCAAGGTGGCGCGGGCGTTCCAGGCGCAAGCGCAGCAAGGCGTGATCGAGGGCGTGATCGCGTTCACCTCGTATCAGGGGAACACGTACATGATGGCCGGGTACACGCCGCAGGGAGGGTTGTCGAGCTACCTGAATACGTTCGTGGACGCGATGGGAAGCTTCAGCGAGCTCACGGACTCGAGCGCTCTGTCGGTGAAGCCCGCGAGGCTGAAAGTGGTGAAGATCGATCAGCCGATGTCGGTGAGCGACTTCAACGCGAAGTATCCGTCGTCGGTGAAGCTCGAGGAGGTCGCGGTCATCAACGGCGTGGATTCGGGCGGGAAGATCCCGGCCGGCCACGCAAAGCAGGTGGTCGGCGGGACCGGAGAGATGAAGTAAAGCTCACCCCTGGAAGCTCAATTGCTCGAGGGGAACCGGGCGCGCGAAGAAGTAGCCCTGGGCCTGCTCGCAGCCGAGCCGGCGCAGAAGCTCCGCCTGCTGCGAGGTCTCCACCCCTTCGGCGACCACGTCGATCCCGAGGCTCTTTCCCAGCACCAGGATGCTCTGGACGATCTTGATCTTGCGCTCGTCATCGCCCATCGCGCCGACGAAGGAGCGGTCGATCTTGAGCGCATCGATGGGCAGCTCGTGCAGATAGCTGAGGGACGAGTACCCGGTCCCGAAGTCGTCGATGCAGAGGCGCACACCGGTGCCGCGCAGCTGGGTGAGCGCCGCGCGCGCGGCGGCCCCGTTTCCGATCAGCATGCTCTCGGTCAGCTCGAGCCGCAGGCGCGCGGGCTCGATCCGGCAGCGCGCCAGCATCTCGCGCAGCTCTTGGCAGAACTCCTGCTGCAGGAGTTGGCGGCCGGAGAGGTTCACCGACAGATTGATCCGCTCCGGCAGGGCGGCGAGCGCGCGGCACGCCTCGTCCAGCACCCAGCGCCCGAGCGGGACCACCAGGCCGGTCTCCTCCGCCAGGGGAATGAATTCACTCGGCGGGACGAGCCCGCGCTCGCGGTGCTCCCACCGCACCAGCGCCTCGACGCCGAGCGTCCTGCCGCTGGAGAGCTCGACGATGGGCTGGTAATGGACCCGCATCTCGCCGCGCTCCAGCGCGCGCCGGAGCTCGTTCTCGATGCGCAGCGCCGCCATGGCGCGTTCGTGCATCGAGGAATCGAACACCGCGTGCCGCGAGCCGCGCACCTTGGCGCGATACATCGCCGTGTCGGCGTCGCGCAGCAGGTGCTCCACCCGCTCCGTCGCCGGGCCTCCGAGCGCGATGCCGATCGAGGCTCCCGCGAACACCTCGTGTCCTTCGATCAGGCACGGCGGCGCGAGCGAGCGGTGGACGCGCTCGGAGACGGCGATCGCTTCGTCCGCCGTGGACACCCCCTCGACGAGCAGAGTGAACTCGTCGCCGCCCAGGCGGGCCACGGTATCGCCCGCGCGCCGGCAGCTCTCGAGGCGCCGGGCGATCTGGACCAGGAGCTCGTCGCCCGCGCGATGGCCCAAGCTGTCGTTCACCACCTTGAAGCGGTCGAGATCGAGGAAGAGCACCGCGAAAGGCGCCGCCTCGCGGCCCTTCGCCCGCGCGAACGCGACTTCGAGCCGGTCCTTGAAGAGCGCGCGGTTGGGCAGCCCGGTGAGCGGATCGTAGAAGGCTGCCTGAAGCAGCCGGGCCTGCGCCTTGCGGCGGGCGGTCACGTCGAAGGCCGCCACCAGCAGGGCGCGGCGGCCCTCGAACACCACCTCGTGGACCGACAACTCCAGGTCGTGCGCCTCGCCCGACGCCGTCCGGTGTCGCTCGACGGCAGGCGATCCGGCGCGTTGCTCCGCACCGGCGCCGGGATCGAGCCGCAGGTCCGCCGACCGCAGGGTGAGGAACTTCTCGCGCGGCCATCC